>NZ_JAPJZK010000001.1:2842682-3142742 GCF_026309355.1 Spartinivicinus marinus | reverse complement strand
CAGTGAGCTATTACGCTTTCTTTAAAGGGTGGCTGCTTCTAAGCCAACCTCCTGGCTGTCTGGGCCTTCTCACATCGTTTCCCACTTAACTAGAACTTTGGGACCTTAGCTGACGGTCTGGGTTGTTTCCCTTTCCACGACGGACGTTAGCACCCGCCGTGTGTCTCCCGTGATTGCACTCATGGGTATTCGGAGTTTGCATCGGGTTGGTAAGTCGGGATGACCCCCTAGCCGAAACAGTGCTCTACCCCCCATGGTGAGACACGAGGCGCTACCTAAATAGCTTTCGAGGAGAACCAGCTATCTCCGGGCTTGATTAGCCTTTCACTCCGATCCACAAGTCATCCCCTGGCTTTTCAACGACAGTGGGTTCGGGCCTCCAGTCAGTGTTACCTAACCTTCACCCTGCTCATGGATAGATCGCCCGGTTTCGGGTCTATTCCCAGCGACTGTTCGCCCTATTAAGACTCGGTTTCCCTACGCCTCCCCTATTCGGTTAAGCTTGCCACTGAAAATAAGTCGCTGACCCATTATACAAAAGGTACGCAGTCACATGCCGAAGCATGCTCCCACTGCTTGTACGCATACGGTTTCAGGTTCTATTTCACTCCCCTCAACGGGGTTCTTTTCGCCTTTCCCTCACGGTACTGGTTCACTATCGGTCAGCTGGGAGTATTTAGCCTTGGAGGATGGTCCCCCCATTTTCAGTCAAGATATCACGTGTCCCGACCTACTCGATTTCACTTAAAATGGCCTTTCGTGTACGGGGCTATCACCCTGTATCGCGGAACTTTCCAGATCCTTCCACTAAACCATAACAAGCTTAAGGGCTAGTCCGCTTTCGATCGCCTCTACTCACGGAATCTCGGTTGATTTCTTTTCCTCCGGGTACTTAGATGTTTCAGTTCCCCGGGTTCGCCTCATACACCTATGAATTCAGTGCATGATAACCACCTAAGTGGTTGGGTTTCCCCATTCGGACATCGACGGATCACAGTTCGTTTGCCAACTCCCCGTCGCTTTTCGCAGGCTCCTACGTCCTTCATCGCCTCCAGCTGCCAAGGCATCCACCGTATGCGCTTAATCACTTGACCATATAACCCAAAATAATCTGAGTCACACTTACAAACAATTACAACGATATTTTACGCCGAACGCTTGAGTATCACATTTCTGTATACTCAGCAGTTATTTTCAAATTACTACAGTTCCAAATTGTTAAAGAGCAAGTGGCTTAAAAAAAGCCATGGATAAAAAGTAACTTCCTAACCTTTTATCGATGACTTCTTGTTCCCTATCGTATTCCCAGTCGCTTGTTGGTGGAGCCATGCGGGATCGAACCGCAGACCTCCTGCGTGCAAAGCAGGCGCTCTCCCAGCTGAGCTATGGCCCCATACTTGGTGGGTCTGGCTGGACTTGAACCAGCGACCTCACCCTTATCAGGGGTGCGCTCTAACCAGCTGAGCTACAGACCCAAATCTTCCGGGTCAGCGACCCAATAGGGTTTTAACCTTTCAATCAGACAATTCATGTGGACTCTTAACTGCAATGACGAGCTTCGTTTAAGGAGGTGATCCAACCCCAGGTTCCCCTAGGGTTACCTTGTTACGACTTCACCCCAGTCATGAATCACACCGTGGTAACCGTCCTCCCGAAGGTTAGACTAGCTACTTCTGGTGCAACCCACTCCCATGGTGTGACGGGCGGTGTGTACAAGGCCCGGGAACGTATTCACCGTGACATTCTGATTCACGATTACTAGCGATTCCGACTTCATGGAGTCGAGTTGCAGACTCCAATCCGGACTACGAGACGTTTTATGAGATTAGCTCCACCTCGCGGCTTGGCAACCCTCTGTACGCCCCATTGTAGCACGTGTGTAGCCCTGGCCGTAAGGGCCATGATGACTTGACGTCGTCCCCACCTTCCTCCGGTTTGTCACCGGCAGTCTCCTTAGAGTGCCCACCATCACGTGCTGGTAACTAAGGACAAGGGTTGCGCTCGTTACGGGACTTAACCCAACATCTCACGACACGAGCTGACGACAGCCATGCAGCACCTGTCTCTGCGTTCCCGAAGGCACCAATCTATCTCTAGAAAGTTCGCAGGATGTCAAGGCCAGGTAAGGTTCTTCGCGTTGCTTCGAATTAAACCACATGCTCCACCGCTTGTGCGGGCCCCCGTCAATTCATTTGAGTTTTAACCTTGCGGCCGTACTCCCCAGGCGGAACACTTATCGCGTTAGCTTCGCCACCAAGCGATCAAGTCGCCCAACGGCTAGTGTTCATCGTTTACGGCGTGGACTACCAGGGTATCTAATCCTGTTTGCTCCCCACGCTTTCGTGCCTCAGTGTCAGTATCAGTCCAGGCAGTCGCCTTCGCCACTGGTGTTCCTTCCTATATCTACGCATTTCACCGCTACACAGGAAATTCCACTACCCTCTACCGTACTCTAGCCTAACAGTTCCAGATGCAATTCCCAGGTTGAGCCCGGGGCTTTCACATCTGGCTTATCAAGCCACCTACGCACGCTTTACGCCCAGTAATTCCGATTAACGCTCGCACCCTCCGTATTACCGCGGCTGCTGGCACGGAGTTAGCCGGTGCTTCTTCTGCGAGTAACGTCACAGATGCAAGGTATTAACTTACACCCTTTCCTCCTCGCTGAAAGTGCTTTACAACCCTAGAGCCTTCTTCACACACGCGGCATGGCTGCATCAGGCTTGCGCCCATTGTGCAATATTCCCCACTGCTGCCTCCCGTAGGAGTCTGGGCCGTGTCTCAGTCCCAGTGTGGCTGATCATCCTCTCAGACCAGCTACGGATCGTCGCCTTGGTAAGCCTTTACCTTACCAACTAGCTAATCCGACGCAGGCTCATCTGATAGCAAGAGCTTATAAATAGAGGCCCTCTTTCCCCCTTAAGGCGTATGCGGTATTAATCCGGATTTCTCCGGGCTATCCCCCACTACCAGGTAGATTCCTACGCGTTACGCACCCGTCCGCCGCTCGACAGCGGGAGCAAGCTCCCCTGTTTCCGCTCGACTTGCATGTGTTAGGCCTGCCGCCAGCGTTCAATCTGAGCCATGATCAAACTCTTCAGTTTAAATCAGGTTGCCTTGCTTAAAGTGCAAAACGAAACTTGGCTCATCGCGTTATCTAAATCTCAAATATATTGACTTTTAGCGCAATGATAATTTTTGTCTCATCATTACAGCTAAAGCCCACATGAATTGTCTGATTAATTTGTTAAAGAACTTGTTAGCTGCGCTTGGCTCGCTAACTGAGGGCGCTCATTCTATCGTTTAACCTTTTAAAGTCAAGCGATTTTTTTTCGCCCTTCCTGAAGATGTTTTTGAAAAGTTTTTCAGCGTTACCTCGGTTCGAAAACCTCCGGCAGCTGCTGTCTTTTCTGCTCATCTCCAGTCAGTGGCGGCGCATTCTACGCACTTTAGATTTTAAGTCAACAGCTAAGTGAAAATAATTCATCCAAGGCTATTTTTTAACCAACATTTAACGGACGCACTTCTTCTACGTCTACCCCTATAGGCCCATTTGACTCTACTTCCACTTCGCCAATGATTTCTACAGGTTTATTAACTAGTGGCTGCTCTTGAGGCCACTCTTCAATATCAATCTCTACTTGCACCTGTCCTGTCTGATCTTTAAACAGATAAGTTTCATGAGACAGTTGTTTTACAATATAGCCCTGCATGACTATTTTTTGATCAACCACAGGATGACTTTTTACACCTGCAACAGTAGAAATTACTTGAGCAAAAACTTGCATTGCAAAGCAAGCAAAGAAAGTAGTAATTACCTTTACCATGATTTTCATCCCACTATTCTTCTATAAATACAAGTCCACAAACAACAAGTTCATAAACTAAAAGCCATATGCTTAGGCCATTGATTAACGCATTTCATTAGCGTGAACTAAAAAACCATGGAATACCTTACGGACTTCTACCTGACTATTTAGGTAAAGCCCGTAAGCGAAACAGGGATTAACTTTATGACGTACTGGTGACAGGCAACTATAACTGTTGCCGTTGTTTAAGCTCTGCTTTTCTAGCAAACCACCAAGCCATAAAGGCAACCAAAGAAACAATCAAGATAATCAATGTGGCTAGAGCATTGATTTTAGGGCTAACACCTAAACGTACAGAAGAGAACACAACCATTGGCAATGTTGTAGCACTCGGCCCAGATACAAAACTGGCAATAACCAAGTCATCCAGCGACAAAGTGAATGCTATCAACCAACCCGACAATAGTGCTGGAGCAATCACTGGAACAGTAATAAGAAAAAAAGTCTTTAGTGGCGATGCCCCCAGATCCATTGCTGCCTCTACCAGCGAGATATCCATTTCTTTCAGTCTCGATGAGACCACTACAGCCACATACGCTGTACAAAAAGTGACATGAGCAATCCAGATAGTCATCATTCCTCGCTCTGCAGGCCAACCAAAAGCTTGTGACATTGCAACGAACAATAAAAGCAGTGATAAGCCAGTAATCACATCAGGCATAACCAGTGGTGCCGTAATCATACTACTGAATGCAGTTTTTCCTTTAAACCGCCCGAATCGCACCATAATATATGCTGCCATGGTACCCAGCACGACCGCCATACAGGCTGACATAAAAGCTATACGCAAGCTCATCCATACTGCTGCTATCAATTGTCGATCAGAGAATAGCTCCATATACCACTTTATGGAAAAGCCAGCCCACACTGTAACTAACTTAGACTCATTAAAAGAGTAAATTATTAGCAGCACCATTGGCAGATAAAGAAATAACAAGCCAAAAGCCAGCACGTAATTTGAAAAAGTTAAGCGACCCTTTTGCATCACTAGCTCTCCTGCTCTTTAGCTTGGTACTTATGGAACAGGGTAATAGGGATAATCAATATTACTAACATCACCATGGCTAATGCAGCAGCGATTGGCCAATCTCGATTATTGAAAAACTCTTGCCATAGCACTTTACCAATCATCAAGGATTCTGGCCCACCCAACAGCTCTGGAATAACAAACTCCCCTACCACAGGAATAAACACCAGCATGGAACCAGCAATAATGCCATTTTTTGACAGTGGTAATGTTACTCTTAAAAATGTTTGCCAAGGTTTCGCCCCTAAGTCAGCAGAGGCTTCCAATAACGAATTATCCAGCTTTGTCAAAATGGCATAGATAGGCAGTACCATAAATGGCAGGTAGGTATAAACAACACCGACATATACAGCAAAATTAGTATTTAACATGGGCAGCGGGTTATCAATAATCCCCAACCACATAAGCAAGTTATTGATTAACCCATTATTTTTTAATATCCCTATCCAAGCATAAACTCGAATTAAAAAAGAGGTCCATGAAGGCAATAATATCGACAACAATAAGATAGCTTTCCATTTATCTGATGCTTGTGCCATAGCATAGGCCATTGGATATCCCAACAACAAACAGAATACTGCTGAGAAAAACGCAATTTTTAGCGAACTTATATAAGCAGCTAAATAAAGATCATCCTCTAACAAAAACAAATAATTACCCAAATTAAGGATAATTTTGACTGTTTCATCTACATATTGAAATACATCAGAATAAGGGGGTATTGCAGTTTCTGCTTCAGATAGACTTATTTTTAATACAATAATAAAAGGAACTAAGAAGAATACTAACAACCAGCTATAGGGTATCCCTACAATAAAACTACGCCCGGAAGGTATCCAGCGCAAAAGGTTATGCTTATTGATATTAAAGCTCATGATGTAAGTACCACACCACTGTCATCTTCCCAGCTGATATAAACCGGCTCATCCCAGGTAGGCCGATCCATTTTACGCTCTACATTTGCCATTGTGGACTGAATAATTATGCCATTAGCCAACTTAATGTAATAAACAGAATGGCCACCTAAATAGGCAATGTCATGAACAATCCCTTTTGCCCAGTTGTATTGGCCTCTTGGTTTAGCTGTAGAAACAAGCGTTTTTTCCGGGCGAATAGCAACATAGACCCACTTTTCATCCAGTGCACTAATAATACCGTGACTGAAATAAATATCTCGTTCTAGTTGTGGGGAACTGATAATGACATGATCTGCTTCGTCTTTTACTACTTCACCTTCAAAGATATTAACTGAACCAATAAACTCCGCCGTCATACGACAGTTAGGCGCTTCATAAATATCAACCGGCGTTCCTACCTGAACGATCCAGCCATCATTCATGATCCCAATGCGCTCAGCCATGGTCATCGCTTCTTCCTGATCATGGGTAACCATAATGCAGGTGACGCCCACTTCTTCAAGAATTTGCACTACCTCTAACTGCATTCGGCTTCGCAGCTTTTTATCTAAAGCCCCCATTGGCTCATCAAGTAGCAACAGCTTAGGTCTTTTGGCCAAACTTCTGGCTAACGCGACTCGCTGCTTTTGTCCTCCTGATAACTGATGCGGCTTTCGTTTACCATATTGCTCCATATGCACCAGTTTCAGCATTTCATTTACCCGAGCCAAAATCTGCTCTTTAGGTAACTTATCTTGCTTTAACCCAAAAGCAATATTTTGCTCAACCGTCATATGGGGGAACAGCGCATAAGACTGAAACATCATATTAATAGGTCGCTGATAAGGAGGTAAGTCTGTTATATCTTCTCCATCAAGATAAACCCTCCCCGCAGTTGGTTGCTCAAAACCGGCCAACATTCGAAGCAAAGTAGATTTGCCTGAGCCAGAACCACCTAGCAGTGCAAAAATTTCACCTTTTTTAATTTCAAGCGACACATCATCCACTGCTAAGGTAGTACCAAACTGTTTGGTCAGTTGTTTAATTTCTACCAACATGTGATCACGCTGAGGCGGCAGCCCTTTATCTAACAGGCCCCCCACAACCGTCTTTACCATAATTCACTGCTCTCCCGTTCGAAGCTATTCCAAGGCCTACTAGTATTCATTTAAAGATAAGCACCATCAGACCTAAGTAAGAATCTTTCGCGCAGGGTATACCGGCTTGATACTGGAAAGCAAAAAGTTGGGAAATAAACTTTTATTAGCACATGTCTATTTGGCTGTTTTACCTGTCTCTTATTATTTAAACCAGCCCTTCCCTGTAATAACTGAATAATTTTCAGTCAAACTGAAAGCAATAAGTATTTGCGTTCCCAGGAGCTAATAATACGTTTGAAGTTTTCACTTTCGGTTTCTTTTACCGCCACATAAGCATCAACAAACTTCCGCCCCAACATATCACATAAGGGTTTGCACTGTTCAAAGCCCATCAAGGCATGCTCTAAACTTAACGGTAAACTGTAATTTTCCAGCTCATGAGCATTACCTATAGATGGTTCAGTGGACTTTAAATTTTCCAGCATGCCCATATAGCCACATATTAATGAACCTGCGACCGCTAAATAAGGGTTAGCATCGGCCCCTGCCAGCCGGTTTTCAACCCGGCGATTTTCAGGTAACGATTCAGGCACCCGAAATGCAACTGTTCGATTATCAACCCCCCACTCAACATTTAAAGGTGCTGACTCGCCAGCTAAAAAACGTCGATAAGAGTTAACATTAGGAGCAAATAGTGGCATAGCACTTGGAATGTATTTTTGTAATCCACCAATAAAGCTTTCAAATAAAAGTGTGCTGCTACCTTGCTCGTCATTGAAAATATTTTGACCAGTTTTACAGTCATGTACACTTAGGTGAATGTGCATCGCGCTACCAGGTTCATCAGTGATAGGCTTAGCCATAAAAGTCGCAGTGACATTATGCTTAAGTGCCACCTCACGCACTGTTCGCTTAAATAAAAATACTTGATCAGCTAAAGTGAGTGCATCACCATGCTGAAAATTAATTTCCATCTGCGCGGTGCCCTCTTCATGGATCAAAGTATCCACATCCAGCCCTTGAGCCTCACAGTAGTCGTATACATCTTCAAACAGGGGATCAAACTCATTGACCGCATCAATACTAAACGACTGACGTCCAGTTTCTTGCCGGCCCGAGCGTCCTACTGGGGGCTCTAACGGATGATCGGGGTTAATATTGGTCTTAGTTAAATAGAACTCTAGCTCTGGTGCAATAATTGGTTTCCAACCTTTGTCCTCATACAGCTTAAGCACTTTTTTTAATAAATTACGAGGTGACAGGTCAATTGGATTGTCATGTTTATCATACACATCATGAATGATCTGGGCTGTGGGCTCTTGCGCCCAAGGCACTAGATAAGCTGCGTTAGGATCTGGCAATAGTTTAATATCAACTTCAGCAGGGTCAGTTAATTTATAATACAGCTCATCAGCAACATAGTCCCCTGTTACCGTTTGAATTAAAACTGCTTCGGGTAGCCTAATCCCCATATCCTGACAAAATTTGTTTGCCGGCATTATTTTCCCTCTGGCAATACCTGTAAAGTCAGCAATTAAACACTCTACTTCAGTAATATTGTATTTTTTAATCCAAGCTTTTATTGACTCCATAACTGTCTCTATCATTTTTCTATTTTTTATAGACTTACAATGAATATAGCCGCCGCTCATGATACAACAAAAAAAGCTACCAAAGCGGTAGCTTTAAATGAAAAATAGATAGCAACGTATAGCTGTACTTAGCTGATTTTTTGTAACTTATCTTACCTTTATAGCCTATCTCACCTTTAACAACAGGCGCAGCTCTGACAGATTTTCTTTAGTTATCCACAACCAACGCTGATTATTACCACCATGGTACTTCCACAATCCTATTTTGAGCTGACGGACATAAAAGTCCAACACTTGTTCCGAGTTAGCTGCACTGCGGATGATTTCTTTATCAACTTGCCAAGAGTTTAATTTGCTATCCTTGCAGGGCGCTACAAAACTAATCCCACCATTAGCTGCTTTAGAAGCCTGCAGGCAGTGGTTTGGATGAGACTTAGGCATTATCCTACCTGTATCGTCTTTATACCAAAGCTGATTATCTTTACCCTGGCAGTAGTGGGGCTTCACAGCATATTGAGCATTCTCTAGGCGGTTTTTAGTGACAGTGACACAAGCGCCTAGTTTAGAAACCAGCAGTTTATATGGTTTCTGACTACCATCATCTTTCACCACTAGAGTAAAGCTATCTTCTGCTGTACCACCACTAGTACTAAATACAGACAGTTTTACATTGGCTTTGCCCACAGCATCTTTAAGTGGTTTCATCTCTAGTAAGAATTTACCTGGCACTTGGGTTTTCTTAATAGTCAAATTACCATCAGGTAATAATGCTTGATTATCAGAGTTGGGTACGAAAGTGAGATCACTTGGCTCAGCACCTTTTACTATAAAGCCAGCACTGTAGGTTTGACTTTTTGGTATTTCTGCACTGCCCTTACTAAAACTAACTGATAATTTACTACTGCCATCATCCTTCACTATTAGAGTGAACTTAGCTTCAGCAACACCACCATCAAAGTCAAACACAGTAATAGTAACTACTGCCGTACCTGTAGCCGTAACTAACGGCTTCATATGAAGAATATAACTGCCTTTTTGCGAGCCTTTTTTCAACTCAAGGTTAGAGTCTGGCAATAGAGCCTGATTATTTGAATTGGTAACAATAGATAGCTTGTCATAATCATCATCAATGATTTCCAGTGGTAAATCATATGTCTGACCTTTTTTAATTTCAGCTTTCTTATACTTCAACTGAATTTTAGGGTCTTTACCTGGTCCTGGCCCTGGATCGCCATCAGGATACAAGTAATTAACGCCAGCAACATCTTTATCGCTTAACCCACTACGATTACCCAGTTTGTCTGCTGGAACATTGGGGTCTTTAGGGGTGATCGTGGGTCGTCGGTTTTTAGAAAACGCATAAGCAGAATAATGCATGACTGAATAATAATCATAAGGCCCTACTTTTAAATCAGTATCTGCTTTTCTAAAATTCCCCTCCATGCCTGACTGTATATTATTCCAATGAATCGTAACGTAATTATCACGATCGGCTCGAGATTGCTCATGATAAAAACCTAAGGCATGTAAAAACTCATGGGCAATTATACCTTGATAAACACAGCCAGGGTAACTTAACGATAGCTGCTGTTGCCTACCCGTCATACCGACATAAGACCAACAACCAGAACCATTAATGACTTTTACATAGTTACTTTGATTTGTTCTCTTTACAAACTTAACATTGGTTTTTGAGGCAACATATTTAAGTGCAGCTTCAATTTTTGATCTACCTTGGCTGGGATAATTAGAGTCTATTTGATAATAAAGCACAGCATTAGGCCATAAGCTACGTTTGTTTTTAGTTGGTGCACTAAATTCATTGGTTGCTTCACCATCTTCTCCAACATCATCAACGTTAGTCCATGGCGTTATTTCAAATGATGGCACACCATATTGCTGTACTTCTTCATGGGTGCCTAAAATAATATCTCCTTCATAAATAGCTAAACCATCTATTACCTGGTAATAAATCCGCTCACCAGTACCATTTAAATAAGTAAAATCAACAGGAGCACTAATATGACGATTAATTTCGTGCTCTGTTTGCTCTGCGTAAAGTCCTGTACTCCCTAAAACAGAAGCCGATAATAATACAGCTGCCGTGTGCTTTAAATTAAGGTAATGCATTTGCTAACTCCTTGCATATCAAACACCTAAATTTGACGATATTCAGGTGTTGGTGATTATCCAACTCATGCAAGTGTAATTATAGAAATAACAGGTTTTATTGAGACTAAAAACAAGAGAAGTGGTTCACAGGTTTATAGGAACAATCTGCAATATATGGCGAGTTAGTTTGTTACAGTTTCTGAAAACAAAAGCGGCTATACCTTTGCAAGATATAGCCGCTTAAAAAATGTCTTATTAATTCACTTTTGGTTCTAATTCACCGGCCGCATAACGTTGAAACATTTTTTCCAAACTTAATACGTTAATCTTACTAGCTTGGCCGGCTGTACCAAATGCTTCATAGCGTGCGACACAAATGTCTTTCATCGCTTCGGTCGCTACAGCCAGATATTTACGTGGGTCAAACTCAGACTTGTGAGTAGCTAAAAAGCGGCGGATAGCACCAGTAGAAGCTAAACGCAAGTCTGTATCGATATTTACTTTACGCACACCGTACTTGATACCTTCCTGAATTTCTTTTACTGGCACACCATAGGTTTCTGGAATTTCACCACCAAACTCATTGATCACTGCCAACCAATCCTGTGGTACTGAAGAAGAACCATGCATTACCAGGTGAGTATCAGGAATACGTTCATGAATGGCTTTGATGCGCTCAATCGCTAAAATGTCACCAGTTGGCTCACGAGTAAATTTATAAGCGCCATGGCTGGTACCAATCGCAATCGCTAATGCATCTACTTTAGTCGCTTTAACAAAGTCTGCTGCTTCTTCTGGATCTGTCAGCATTTGGTCATGACTTAATGTGCCTTCAGCACCGATACCATCTTCTTCTCCAGCCTGGCCTGTTTCTAATGAACCCAAACAGCCCAATTCACCTTCGACAGAAACACCACAGGCATGAGCCATTTCAACAGTACGACGAGTGACGTCAACATTATATTCATAAGAAGTTGGCGTTTTACCATCTTCTCCTAACGAGCCATCCATCATTACGGAAGAAAAGCCTAGTTGAATTGAACGCTGACAAACAGCTGGAGATGTACCGTGATCCTGATGCATCACCACTGGAATATGAGGGAATTCTTCAATTGCAGCCAGAATCAAGTGCCGCAAAAACGGTGCACCCGCATATTTTCTAGCACCTGCAGATGCTTGAACAATCACTGGGCTATTGGTTTGATCAGCCGCTTCCATGATCGCGCGCATTTGCTCTAAGTTGTTAACATTAAATGCTGGAACGCCATAACCATGCTCGGCTGCATGATCAAGCAACTGTCGCATACTAATCAGTGCCATCTTCAGTCCTCAAAGTAACAGCGGCAGTTAAATGCGTAATAACTGCCGGGTTCATTTATAAGTGCAAGCTGTGTGGATTTATATACCCTGCAAGTCAGGTATACTTTTATTGCTTTATTATTATGAACGTGACTCTTTGGCCCGTTCTTCTAATATCGCTACTGCTGGTAAAGTTTTCCCCTCCACGTATTCTAGGAAAGCACCCCCACCAGTAGAAATATAGGACACTTGTTGCTTGATACCGTATTTATCTACCGCAGCCAAGGTATCACCTCCGCCTGCAATAGAAAAAGCCGCACTATCAGCAATCGCTAATGATAAAGCTTTGGTCCCTTCACCAAACTGGTCAAATTCAAACACCCCAACTGGGCCATTCCAAATAATGGTGTTAGCTTCTGCCAAAATGGTTTTGAACAATTCGGATGTTTGTGGCCCCACATCGAAAATCATGTCATCTTCAGCCACATCAGATACTCCCTTTAACTCTGCTTTTGCAGATTCAGAGAATTCTTTGCCAGTAACTACATCAATAGGCAGAGGGATATCAGTTTGCTCCAGCAGCTTTTTGGCTTCTGGAATCAGATCGGCTTCATACAAGGAGTTACCCACCGGATGGCCAGCAGCAGCAAGAAATGTATTGGCTATACCACCACCCACAATAATTTTATCGGCCACTTTGGCAAGAGACTCTAATACAGTGAGTTTAGTGGAAACTTTTGAGCCACCAACAATGGCTACCAAAGGCTTCTTTGGATTATCCAACGCTTTGCCCAAAGCATCCAACTCATTAACCAATAGCGGTCCAGCACAAGCAACAGGCGCATATTTAGCAACTCCATGGGTTGAGGCTTGCGCTCGGTGAGCAGTACCAAATGCATCCATCACATAAACGTCACACAGGTTGGCCATTTGCTTAGCTAACTGGTCATCATTTTTCTTTTCACCTTGGTTAAAGCGAACATTTTCCAGCAGCACCACTTCACCAACATCCAACTCGACACCATTTAACCAGTCACGCTCTAGCCTTACTGACTGATCTAGCAACTCAGTTAAATATTCGGCGACAGGTGCTAGCGAATATTCTTCAGCAAACTCACCTTCTGTTGGCCTGCCCAAATGAGACATCACCAATACTTTAGCGCCAGCCTCCACCGCCTGTTCAATAGTGGGTAAAGCTGCACGAATGCGTGCATCGCTGGTTACTTTTCCGTTTTTCACTGGCACATTTAAGTCTTCGCGGATTAATACCCGCTTGCCAGCAAGATCAAGATCCTTCATTTGGATCACAGCCATTGAAATCCCCCTTAAAATACAACAGCAGTTATATAGTTAACCAATGATAACTGACGTCTAACATTCTATTAGCAAACGCCCATTCATTATCAAACCAGGCAATCACTTTCACCATATTAGTGCCACTGACTTTAGTTTGAGTTAAGTCAACAATTGCTGAGCGGTCATCGTGATTAAAATCACACGACGCCAGTGGCTCCTCCGTTACTCCCATTAACCCCTGTAATCGGCCATGGCAGGCATCACGAATAACCTCATTAACATCAGCCACATTCGTTGCTCTGCTTACCTGAACAGTTAAGTCCATTGCCGATACATTAATAGTGGGTACCCGCATGGCTAATGCCTGAAATTTTCCAGCAAGGTTTGGCAACAACCGGTCAATCCCCTTTGCCAAGCCAGTATCTACTGGGATAATTGACTGCAAAGCACTGCGCGTTAAGCGTAAGTTACTGTGATGATAGGCATCAATGACTGGCTGATCATTCATAGCCGAGTGAATGGTCGTGATAGTACCGTGCTCAATACCAAATGTGTCGTCTAAAGTTTTAATGACCGGCACAATACAATTAGTTGTACATGATGCACTGGAAACAATTTGATGATTCGCCTGGAGCGTTTCTTCATTCACACCATATACAATAGTCGCGTCTACCGACTCAGGCTCAGCAGGCTGAGAAAATAGCAACCGAGGTGTTCCACTGGCTAAATGTTGCTCTGCTGCTTGTCGATCAGTAAACGAACCTGTGCACTCCAGCACTAAATCAATACCTAGCGCTTTCCAAGGCAGCTTCGTTGGATCTGGCTGATTAATCACTTGAATAGGGTCACTATTAATGACCAAGTGATCGCGTTGCCGTTTTACCGAAGCCGGAAAACGGCCATGGGTAGTATCATAACGGGTGAGATAAGTAATAGTATCTAAATCTGATAACTCATTAATGGCCACCACCTGCATGTGTTGACGGTGACTGGTTTCGTACAGTGCTCTTAATACGCTTTGGCCAATCCGACCATAGCCATTGATAGCTAAACGAAATGCCATGTTAGCTAATTTCCGATTTTTACAAGTGACCTAATATAAAAACAGCAGCAAAAATAAAAAAGGCGGTAAATACCGCCTTTTTGTTTTACTCTATGTTGAGCAAATCTTCCGCTACTGTGACAACATTTTCAACGGTAAAGCCGAATTCTTTGAATAAGTCACCAGCAGGTGCAGATTCACCAAATGTCTGCATACCTACCACACGACCATCCAAACCTACATACTTGTACCAGTAGTCAGCATGAGCCGCTTCAATAGCCACTCTGGCTGGCACCTCTAAAGGTAACACTTGTAGCTTATATTCTACATCTTGCGCTTCGAATACATCCGTTGAAGGCATAGAAACCACTCTTACCTTCGTACCTTTATTTGCTAACTGCTCTGCTGCTTCCATTGCCAAACCAACTTCTGAACCAGTGGCAATTAAAATCAACTCTGGCAAACCATCACAATCACGGAGGATGTAACCACCTTTCGCAACATTTACTAACTGTTCATCAGTACGCGTCTGGTGTGGTAAGCCTTGACGAGAAAATACCAGAGAAGTTGGGCCATCTTTACGCTCGATCGCTGCTTTCCAAGCTACTGCAGACTCAACCGTATCACAAGGGCGCCATAGCGACATATTAGGAGTAGTTCTTAAGCTAGCCATTTGCTCAACTGGTTGGTGAGTTGGGCCATCTTCGCCTAAGCCGATAGAGTCGTGAGTATAAACAAAAATGCTGCGCTGCTTCATCAATGCAGCCATCCGCACGGCATTACGCGCATATTCCATAAATATTAAGAAAGTTGCACCGTAAGGAACAAAACCACCATGTAAAGCAATACCATTCATAATGGCAGACATACCAAATTCGCGAACACCATAAAAGATGTAGTTACCACTAGCATCTTCTTTCGCTACGCCTTTGCTTTCCTTCCATAAAGTCAAATTAGAGCCAGCTAAGTCAGCAGAACCACCTAACAACTCAGGCAATAATGGACCATAGGCATTCAAAGTGTTTTGAGAGGCTTTACGACTAGCCAAGGTTTCCCCTTTGCTTTGACACTCTTTAATATAAGCTTGTGCCTGTTCAGTAAAGTCAGCGGGTAATTCACCGGCTAAACGGCGCTCTAATTCTGCTGCCAACTCTGGGTGTGCTTCTTTGTATGCGGCAAATGCTGTATTCCATTCTTGCTCTACAGCCTGACCTTTTGTTTTAGCATCCCAGACTTGATAAATATTTTCTGGGATTTCAAATGGACCATAAGTCCAGCCTAACTTTTCACGAGTTAAGGCAATTTCATCATCACCTAATGGAGCACCGTGGCAAGACTCTTTACCTTCTTTGTTAGGGGAGCCAAAACCAATAATAGTTTTACAGCAAATTAAGGTAGGCTGATTTGGGTTAGCTCTTGCCGCGTCGACTGCTTGTTTGATTGCTTCTGCATCGTGGCCATCAACACCAGGAATCACCTGCCAGCCATAAGACTCAAAACGTTTAGGCGTGTCGTCGGTAAACCAGCCTTCGACCTCACCATCAATAGAAATACCGTTGTCGTCATAAAAAACGACCAGCTTGCCTAAGCCTAAAGTACCCGCTAAAGAACATACTTCGTGGGAGATACCTTCCATCAAGCAGCCATCACCCGTGAAAGCATAGGTGTAATGGTCAACTACTTCATGCCCGTCACGGTTAAACTGGGCAGCCAGTGTTTTTTCGGCAATCGCCATCCCCACCGCGTTAGCTATCCCCTGGCCAAGAGGCCCGGTAGTTGTTTCTATCCCAGGTGCATAACCATACTCTGGGTGGCCGGCAGTTTTTGAGTGTAATTGACGGAAGTTTTTCAGGTCGTCGATTGAAAGGTCATAACCTGTAAGGTGCAATAAAGAATAAAGCAGCATAGAGCCATGACCATTGGATAGCACAAAACGGTCACGGTTAACCCAGTTTGGGTTAGCAGGGTTATGTTGCAAGTATTCGCACCAGAGTACTTCAGCAATATCAGCCATTCCCATTGGCGCACCAGGGTGGCCACTTTTGGCTTTTTGTACTGCATCCATACTTAATGCACGAATGGCATTGACGCGCTCTTGACGGGTCGACGACATGAAATAGTCTCCTACAACCTAATTGGAGGGCGTTGCAAAGCACTTTAATTCATGACCATCTGACTCATGAAATGCTGCAACCCCTGCTTAGCAAGTTAACTTTGGAACAGCTTTAAAAAACGGCCAGTATTGTCTCTTTTTCTGGCTTTATCAGCAAATGTATTAACCGCAAAATGGCAAAGGATTGACTCGCCCACAGTAAACTGACGCAATGGCCAGCTTTCTACATACCCAGTTCAGCAACTAAAGAGAGACCCACCTATTTTGGCTCGCTATAGTTACTTTCTTATAGTTACTTTCTTAAACTCGCTATAGCTACTTTATTAAAATAGCTACTTTCTTAAAATAGTTGCCTCTTGACTAAATAGTTACTTCCTCACTGCCGATAGTTTTCCAACTATGCTTAAAGAAACTTAGGTATTATGAGCAAAACCAGTGGCATCATTGAGAAAGAGGCTTAGTGGATTATTGAGCGGAATACTAATGTTCGCCACCGCTACCGTTTCACCCTGCCCTTTGCAACAACTCACTTATATTACTGAAGACTACCCACCTCATAACTTTATGGAAAACGGTAATTTACAAGGGATATCCGTTGACTTGCTGCTTATTGCAACAAAGTCTATAAACTGCCCGATTACTAAAGCTGACATCAAACTTATGCCATGGACCCGCGGCTACAGAATGGCTCTTAACCAACCTAATATCGTCTTGTTTGGTATGACCAAAATTAAAGAGCGAGAAAAATTATTTAAATGGGCATGTTCTTACATGAACACTCAAGTTGTATTAACTGCCAGAAAAGACTCTGATATTAAAATCCACAACATAAATGACCTAAACCGCCTGACTATTGGCATAGTAAAGGATGATATCGCCGAAAAATTATTTCAAGGGTTACAGATAAACCCGGATAATTTTAAATATGGTAATAATCATCCAGAAACGTTAGCAAAAATGCTAGCTTCTCATCGTTTTGATGCCTGGGGATATGATATCAATGTAGCCAGCTGGATCCTGGCAAGACTAGGTTATAACCTAAATGACTTTGAAACCATCTATTCATTTAAGCCTATTCCCACTTGCTATGCCTTTAGTAAAAGTACAGCTGATAATACTGTTCAACTACTACAAAAAGCGCTTACTACTGTTTACCAACAAAAAGGAAAGTCAAATAATACATTACTAAATGAAATTTACGCCAAGTACGGATTAATTCACTGAATTATTTCTTTTTATGTCCCTCAAATTAATTGAGTCGCCAGTTCAAGCAAGTTTTAAAAGCAATCGAAGTAAAAGGGAGTACACTTTTATGAGCAGTAACAAACCTTCAACTACTGACTCTCCTTGTGTACGCAACTGCTGCTTGGATAATAACGATGTATGTGTTGGCTGTTTTCGCTCTCTGGCTGAAATTTTGGAGTGGCATACTGCTACAGAGGCCAGGCGTAAACAAATAGTAGAAAATGCCAACAAAAGAAAAAAACACCAATAACAATCATTAATTTTCTTTCATCAACCCCGAAATACTATTACTTTCCTCAGCCGATTTATAAGAAAATACTTTGTCTATTTCACTAGCAATTTTATCTTTAGTTATAGGTTTAGTAATCACACCATTCATACCTGCTTGGAGACATAAAGCCTTATCTTCCGGCATTACATTGGCTGTCAATGCAATGATAGGTGTTTTACCTTTATCTCCTGCAAGACTTCTAATTTGTTTCGTTGCTTCTATTCCATCCAACACTGGCATATGCATATCCATAAACACGATATCAAACTGATGGTTTAGTATTTGAGTAATTGCTGCTTTGCCATTTTCTGTAATTACTACACTAAATCCTAGTTTATTCAATACAGCCCTCGCAATCATTTGATTACTAGGCGTATCATCCACCACTAATACATGCTTATTATAATCTCTTGCCTGCTTTTTATCAGCCATTTCAGATGTGACTGTATTTTCAGATACTATCGCAGGCTCTAACGGAAGTTTTAAGGTAAAAATTGAGCCTTCACCTGGTTTGCTACTCACCAATAATTCACCATTCAACAACTGCGTTAACTTATAACTGATAGCTAAACCTAACCCTGAACCACCATAATTGCGAGTACTGGTATGTTCGACCTGATAAAAACCTTTAAAAATATTATTAACATCTTTTTCTTTAATACCAATCCCCGTATCACGCACATTAATAAAAACACAATTTTTATAATTTAAAATTACTGAGTCGACATCAACTACGATACAACCTCTATAGGTAAACTTCACTGCATTACCGACCAAGTGCAGCAAAATTTGTCTTAAACGTCCTTCATCACCGACATAATAATCAGCCACTCTTTCATTACACTTCAAAAAGAATTTGACATTCTTTTGCTCTGCTGAACTTGCAAACAATAATTTAATTTCCTCAAGTAACTTTTTAAGTGAGAACTTTTTATTTTCTGCGGCTATTTTTCCCGACTCCAAACTAGAGTAAATCAAAATATCATCTATCACGGATAGCAGTGACTTACTAGACTGGTAAATCAATTTAATAAAGCTTGACCGTTCGCTGCTATTAGGTGTTTCTAAAAGCAGCTCAGCCGTCGCTAAGACCCCATTAAGAGGAGTTCTTATTTCATGACTCATGTTCGCCAAGAATGAATTTTTCTCTTCACCCACGGCTCTTGCATACTCAAGACTTTCCGCTAAATAGTTTACTTCTTTTGCCAACTCGCCTATTTCATCATTTGACTCAATCTCACAACGCCTAGACAGTTTACCACTTGTCATTTCTTTAATATTGGCGATAGCAACTGATAAACGCTTAGTAACCTTCCTTACATAAAACACACTAAACAAAAAAACTAGAATACAAGACACTAGGGTAATACATAAAAAAATAATTAAACTACTCTTTGCATGAGATTCAACCAAACTTGCTTTTTTAGCTAGATTTTTATCTAAGGATGACATCAAACCACTAAAATTTTTAATTATTTCACTATACTTTAACGTTAACTCGGCCATTGCTGTGTAGGCACTATCTACACTTATAGAAGCCTGACGAAACAATGAAGACGTCATAGCATTGTAACTCGTCATATTTGAGATTAGATTATTGAGTTTATCTTCAGGGAAATCCTTGCCTGTATTATTTATTTCCTCCGCCAATACCTCTACACAATTAAGTGCATTTTCAGTACTTTTTAGTCGATCCTGAACATTTCTGTAATAATTTTGTTTATCAAGACCTAATTGAATTTCACGCAGGCTGCCGTAAATTAACGCATGATTTGTTGCAAACTCAGAGTATGCATGGATAAGCTGGGCATAATGGTCAAGTTTCTGTTCTTGGAATTCCTTAGCAAAGAAAGACTGCTCAATATAAATGTACACAAAATTGGATGAAACCAACAACATCACCAATAGAAAACAAACCGGGAACATTAGCATCTTTGTACGAATTGACCCGAACCGTTTCATCTAGCAATCTCGAGCAACCAATAATAAAACTAAGTAAGATGCTCTTAAAGACAAAATTGCGACAAAAAAAGTATACCAATTATGAATGATTAATAGCTTTTGCATTAATATACTACACGCTCCGTGTTAGTAGACTTTTGTATTTTAAATTATAGTCAAGTTTTCTCTTTCTATTTATTTACTATGGCCTGGCTGGCAGGCCATAGCACCTCTTATCTCTACCAGTCACAACATCTATATCAAAAAACTTTGATATAGATGTTGTGACTGGTTAAAGCAACTGCTACACTGGCTGCCATGACTACTAACTCGTTATCTCAAGACAGCATAGCTCCCACCCCTGACCAAGCACTCGTCAGCTCTGAAACGCTGGCCAGTTTTTGTAAGGCCAGTGCTGACCCTTTACGGCTTGATATCTTACGGGCGCTTAAAGCAGACTCATTTGGTGTGTTGGAGTTGTGTGCAATTCTCGATATTAAGCAGTCAGCCCTTAGTCATCATTTAAAAATCATGGCAAAGGCTGGGTTAGTGACAACCCGGCGAGAAGGCAACACAATTTTTTATCGGCGAGAATGGCCAAAGCCAGACCAAGCTACTGCTCAGTTACTAACAACTTTGTATAAAACTGTTGACTTACTCCCGATAAGCGCAGCAACACAGGAAAGGCTCCAACAAGTTAAACAACAACGAGCCGAAACCGCTAGAGCGTTCTTTGCAAAGTTTGCTGATAAGTTTCGCCAGCAGCAGGAGCTAATTGCAGAATACGATATTTACGCGGCCAGTATTAAAGAAGTCCTAACTACTCTGGCAATTCCCAAAAACAGTACAGCAATTGAAATTGGGCCAGGAGAAGGTCTGTTTTTAAACGTATTATCTCCTTTATATAAGCAAGTCATTGCTGTTGACATTTCTCAGGAAATGCTAGAGAAAGCTAAATTGTTTGCTGATGAGCAGCAATTAAATAATATTCAGTTTATTCATCAAGAAGCTGTCGAGGCTTTAGCTACACCACTGACAGCTAACTGTATTGTGATGAATATGGTGTTGCATCATGTACCTTCTCCAACTGAATTATTTATTAAAGCAAGTGAAGTACTAATACCAGGCGGCTCATTATTAATTAGCGACTTATGTGCCCATGATCAAAGCTGGGTGCAACAGGCCTGTGGTGATATGTGGTTGGGCTTTGCTGAAGACGAGGTAAATGGCTGGGTCCAACAGACTGACCTAGAGCCACAAGAAAGTTTATATCTGGGGCTGCGTAATGGATTTCAACTCCAAGTGCGGCATTTTATTAAGCCAGCATCAAATATAACGAACTAACCCATTAATTTAGGAAAAAAACAATGAGCGAATATTCTGTATTTACTTCTGAGTCAGTATCAGAAGGACATCCCGATAAGGTGGCAGACCAAATTTCAGATGCAATATTAGACGCCATTATTGCAGACGATAAAGACGCCCGGGTTGCAGTAGAAACGCTAGTTAAAACTGGAATGGTATTAGTTGCTGGTGAAGTACGTACTCAAACGTATGTGGACATTGAAGATTTAGTGCGTGAAGTTGTACTAGATATTGGCTATAACCACTCTGAAATGGGATTTGATGGTGCTTCTTGCGCAGTAATGAATGCTATCGGCAAACAATCAGCTGATATTGCTATTGGTGTAGATGAAGCAGAACATAAAGAGATGGGTGCCGGTGACCAAGGCTTAATGTTTGGTTATGCTACCAATGAAACTGACGTATTAATGCCAGCCCCTATTACCTACGCCCATCGGTTGGTTAAACGTCAGGCTGAAGTACGAAAAAATGGCATTCTTCCTTGGCTAAGACCTGACGCTAAAAGTCAGGTAACTTTTTTATATGACCAACAAGGCAAACCCTGCGGTATTGATGCTGTTGTGCTATCCACTCAACACGAAGATGGTATTAAACAGTCAGAAATACGCGAAGCTGTGTTAGAAACTATTATTCAGCCAGTTTTACCTGAAGAATGGTTAACCCCACAAACCAAATATTTTATTAATCCTACTGGCAAATTTGTTATTGGTGGCCCAGTCGGAGACTGCGGCTTAACTGGCCGGAAAATTATTGTAGACACCTATGGTGGAATGGCTCGCCATGGCGGCGGAGCATTTTCTGGTAAAGATCCTTCAAAAGTCGACCGTAGCGCAGCCTATGCTGGCCGTTATGTGGCAAAAAATATTGTTGCAGCCGAGCTTGCTGAACGCTGTGAAATTCAAGTGTCTTATGCCATTGGTGTAGCCGAGCCTACTTCTATTAGCGTCAATACATTTGGCACCGGCAGAATCAGTGATGACCAAATCATAGAGCTAATCCGAGAGCACTTTGACTTACGACCAAGAGGCTTAATTGACATGCTTGACTTAAAGCGCCCCATTTATAGATCAACAGCAGCTTACGGTCACTTCGGTCGTGAAGAAGCCAAGTTTACTTGGGAAAAAACTGATAAAGCCGATCTTTTGAAGCAAGCAGCTAAAATCTAACTAAATATTAAATAATTCGTTACAGGTATAAGCTCATGGCTAACGACTATAAAGTTGCAGATATTTCCCTCGCCGACTGGGGCCGCAAAGAAATTAAAATTGCTGAATCTGAAATGCCAGCACTCATGGCTATTCGTTGCAAATACAGCGACAGCAGGCCACTGGCTGGTGCCAAGATTCTTGGCTGCATTCATATGACCATCCAAACTGCAGTATTAATTGAAACTCTAGTTGAGCTGGGGGCAGAAGTACGCTGGTCATCTTGTAATATTTTCTCAACTCAAGATCACGCAGCTGCAGCTATTGCTGCCAGTGGCACACCTGTTTTTGCCTGGAAAGGTGAAACAGAAGAAGAATACGTTTGGTGTATTGAGCAAACTATTCTTAAAGATGGTAAACCTTGGGATGCCAATATGGTGCTGGATGATGGCGGCGACTTAACTGAAATCCTGCATAATAAATACCCTGAAATGTTAGATCGTATCCATGGTATTTCAGAAGAAACCACCACTGGCGTACATCGCCTGTTAGAAATGCTGGAGAAAGGTACTTTAAAAGTCCCAGCTATTAACGTGAATGACGCGGTTACCAAGTCTAAAAATGACAACAAATACGGCTGCCGTCATAGTTTAAATGATGCCATCAAACGGGCAACAGACCATTTATTATCAGGTAAAAAAGCGCTTGTTATTGGTTACGGTGATGTCGGTAAAGGCTCTGCTGCATCATTACGCCAGGAAGGGATGATTGTTAAGGTAACAGAAATAGACCCTATCTGTGCCATGCAAGCCTGTATGGACGGTTTTGAAATAGTTTCGCCTTATATCAATGGCGTTAATACTGGTACCGCAGAATGTATTAATCGCGAATTGTTAGGCACAACTGATTTACTAGTTACTACAACCGGCAACGTACATGTATGTGATAGCAATATGTTGCAAGCACTGAAATGCGGTGCAGTTGTTTGTAACATTGGTCATTTTGATACCGAAATTGATACAGCCTTTATGCGCAAAAACTGGGAATGGGAAGAAATCAAACCCCAGGTACATAAAATCCATCGTAAACCAGCAACTGAAGATCATATTTTACTATTATCAGAAGGTCGTCTAGTTAACTTGGGGAATGCAACAGGCCACCCATCCCGAATTATGGACGGCTCATTTGCCAACCAAGTATTAGCGCAAATTCATTTATACAAAGGTAAATTTGGTGAGTTAGCTGCTGACGAAAAACCACAGAACCTATATGTAAAAATTCTACCAAAAAAACTGGACGAAGAAGTTGCCCGTTACATGGTAGAAGGCTTTGGTGGGGTTATTACCCAAATGACCGAAGCTCAAGCTAAATATGTGAATACCCCTGTTGAGGGGCCATTTAAACCGGATAATTATAAATACTAATATACTCCCCTCCCTCATCCTCACCTTCTCCCCGAAGGGGGAGAAGAAACTAGGGACTGAGTCCTTTTGCAACAGTGTGAAATAAAATCAGCTTCGGGAAAGCAATAATATTGCTTCTAAAAACATTATGAATACACAATCATCGCTTCCAATCAGTTTTGAGTTTTTCCCAGCAAAAACTGAAGCTGGTGCAGAAAAATTATTAAACACAGCTAAAAAACTAGCAGCCTCAAATCCGGAATTTTTTTCCGTTACTTATGGCGCAGCAGGTTCAACTCGTGATCGTACTGCAGGCACAGTATTTGACATTAAAAGCTTAACCAATATATCCACAGCACCTCATTTATCCTGCATCGGTGCAAATAAAAGTGAAATAGCTGAATTATTAGCGCTTTACCAAAAGCACGATATTAAGCGCATTGTTACTTTAAGAGGGGATTTACCATCCGGAATGGGACTAGCATCAGGTGAACTTAGATACGCTAATGAATTGGTTGAGTTTATTCGCGAACAAAGTGGCGATCAATTTTACTTAGAGGTTGCTGCCTACCCAGAAATTCATCCACAAGCACCCAATGCAGAAAAAGATTTAGAAAACTTTAAACGCAAGGTTGATGCAGGTGCCAACTCTGCTATCACCCAATATTTTTTCAATGCTGACAGCTATTTTTATTTTATCGAGCGTTGTCAAAAATTAAATATAGAAATACCGATCATCCCAGGGATAATGCCAATCACTAACTACACTAAACTGGCTCGTTTTAGCGACGCCTGCGGCGCAGAAATCCCCCGCTGGATTCGCAAACAACTAGAAGCATACGGGGATGATGCCACCAGCATCAAACAGTTTGGCGAACATGTAATCACCCAATTGTGCGAAAAACTAATCAGCCAAGGTGTACCAGGCATACACTTTTATACTCTAAATCAAGCTGAACCCAGTTTGGCTATTGTGGATAATTTGGGGTTAGGGAAATAAAGAGGCTGGTTCAACCAGCCTCTTTATCAACATCATTAGCCTACAGTCGATGTATAGTTATTACTGAGGCAAACAGACTGTAGCAAATGATTCACTAGTAGCGCCACAATAATCAGTTAAGCCACTCTCTACAAACTCTTCTTGTTCAAAGCCAGCCAATGCCTGCACTAAATCATCTATTTGGTCAGCAGTAAACTCTCTTTTACTTAAAGGTGGGCCTATCAAACTGCTATCTTTCTGACCATATGAGCCATTACCAAGAAGGGTGTCATTACCAGCACCACCTAAAAGGTAGTCTGAACCACCTGCACCTGAAAGATTGTTGTATTCATTTTCAGTCAGGTAGTCGAAATCGTCATTCTTTGTACTCAAATCAACTGTAGGTGTAGATTGAAAAAACTCATCAATTCTTGCAGTATCGCCATCACTCTTAGCTGTTATGGTTAATCCATATTCAATATTACCAAATAAGCTTTGGCTATCACTGTCATCAGATATTAAGTCTTTATTATTAGATTGATGATAGATAACTGCACCCAAACTAGTTATTTGAGAATCTGACTGGAAATTACTAGTTTCTATACTATCACTTATGCTAGCTACTGCTGCTATGTCACTATTACTCATATTTCTCTTTTTAAAATCTAAATATTCACAGAATCAGAACTGTAAAATAAATGCGACAAATAGAACATAGCTGATAACATTATATAACCAAATTTAACCAAATATCATCATGAATATCTACCTAGATATTGCTCCATTTAGCAACTACCAGACCTTCCTCGAATAATGCTCAAAAGCAGTGATCTTTTGATAGCCAACCTTTTCATATAAAGCTTTTGCTGCATTGTTATCCACTGCTGTTGCCAATTTCACCGTTAATGCATTTGTTTCTATAGCTAATTGCTGGGCTTGCTCTAACAAAGCCTCGGCAATACCTTGCTTACGGTAATCAGGATGCACATATAAGTCATTGAGATACCACATTCGCTTCATGGCTACTGATGAAAACGCAGGATAAAGCTGAGTGAACCCCACTGACTGGTTGTTAACTAGCGCTAAGTAGATGACCGAGTCTTCATTTACCAATCGCTCTTTGATAAAAGTTGTTGCTGCTGGTAAATCAGCGTCCTGCTTGTAAAATTGGCGGTATTTATCGAATAAATTTGATACTTGATTAAGTTCTTCGATAGTTACTTTTATTATTTCCATTCAATCCACCCTACAGGTTTCGTATTATTCACACAATATGACTCTAATAAGCAGTCACTTTTAACTATGAATATACTCCTACAGAATAGAATATTAATACAAGCAAAATCAGCAGCAGGTATAGCCTGTTTAATAAAAATAAGATTAACTGGTCTTAACCACCATCAACTCCAATTGCTTAGCGATACTTCTAGCCGCTGATGCTAAAGCAGCTAAATCGTCAGCAACTCGATATAAACAAACGGCATCCAGTGGATTAAGCTGATTTTCGAGGCTGTAGATAGCTTTTCGATTTTCTCTTAGCTGAGTTCTAGCGGCATCTTCTAAATCTTCTATTTCTTGGGTCATTTCAGCTATAATTTCTGCCTCTTTACCTTTGAAGCCGGTTTCTAATAAATAATCTAATTCGCCAACACACCGGTGTGCTAATATAGTCGTGTTTACTGTCACCTGAACAAACTGGCTTAACTGCTCTGTCATGCCTTCAGGTATAACTAATTGGCGGGAGATAATTCTGGTCGTAATATTATCAGCAATATTAGCAACCTCATCTTGATCATAAACCAGCTTAAATAATAATTCTCTAGGCACCGGCGTTAATATACCAGCAGGTAAACGGTGGAGAATTTCTTTTTTCAACTCGTCGGCTTCATGCTCTAGCTCATAAATATGTCGTTCTATCACAGCCGCTTCATCCCAATCATCACTTACAGCTGACTGCATAAATGTAGGGAGCAACTCCACACAGCTAAGCACTTTAACCATATGTTGTTGGATAGGATGGAAGGGGGAACGTGCAAAAAGATCAATAATAGCATTACGAAACATTAGACTTGCCCCTTCCTCTTATTCTTCATTGCTTTCTTTTAAGCTTAGCACTTGAATAAATGTTAGAAGGGGTAAGATGACTGTCAGAAAAACTCAACTTATCTGACAACCATCTAGTACCCTAATATGAAGGGTATATAGCTACCATACATTAATTATGGTGTGGGCAGCAGTATATACTCACAGCGAAGGGGTATAAAAATCATTCGCGAAGAGTTACTTAATCCAGATTGATTTAGTGTTCGTAAACTCTTTAATACCTTCTGCTGCAAGCTCTCGTCCATAACCAGAGCGTTTTATACCGCCAAAGGGTAAACGCACATCACTTTTTACCAAGCCATTAATAAAGGCGTTACCTACTTCTAGCGATAAAGCTAGCTGTTCTGCTCGCTCATTATCCTGACTCCAAACACTGGCTCCTAGCCCATAAGCACTGTCATTGGCTACTGCTATTGCTTCTTGTTCATCTGCCACTTCAATTATGCTGGCAACAGGTCCAAATATTTCTTCCTGATAAGCTAGCACACCAGGTTTTACATTAGCCAAAATTGAAGCCTGGTAGAAATTACCCTCTCCTTGCTCACAGCCCAATAGGCTAATAGCACCCTGCTTAAGAGAATAACTTACCTGTTGATGTAATTCTGAGCGCAAATCAGCTCGTGCCATGGGCGCTAAAGTGGTAGCAGAATCTAAAGGATCGCCCAAAGTTAGTTGACTAACCGCTTGTTTAAATTGTTCAACAAATTGATCGGCTATTGCTGATTGCACAATAAAGCGTTTAGCTGAAATACAGGTTTGTCCTGCATTCATATAACGAGATGTCACTGCCGTTGGAATAGTGATATTTAAATCGGCATCATCTAATACAATAAACGCATCAGACCCACCCAGTTCCATCACAGACTTTTTCAAGTTATACCCTGCTAATTTGGCAACTTGCCTCCCTGCTAATTCACTGCCTGTCAGTGCTACGCCTTTAATACGTTTATCAGCAATGATTTGCTCTACTTTATTTGAGCCTATCATTAAAGTGCGAAAACACCCTTCCGGTAAACCTGCTTCTTTTACTAATCGCTCAATAGCTAAAGCACATTGAGGCACATTAGAAGCATGTTTAAGCACAGCTGTATTACCAGCCATTAATACAGGAACTAAAAACCGAAAAACCTGCCAAAAAGGGAAATTCCATGGCATTACCGCCATAATAATTCCGAGTGGCTGATAAGTAATATAGCTGCGGCTAGCATCAGTAGCCACTTGCACCGGTGCTAACATTGGCTCAGCATTATCTGCATAATACTCACAAGCCAACGCACACTTATCAACTTCTGCCAACGCTTCTTTATAAAGCTTCCCCATTTCGCAAGTAATTAACTTTGCAAGTGAGTCACGTTGTTTTTTTAGTAGACTGGCTAGTCTTTTTAAAGCATCAGCTCTTTTACTATAAGTAAACTGACGCCAATGATTAAAAGCCTGATCAGCTTTAGTTATTGCTTGCTCCAAGCTGTTATTATCAAACACCTCGAATTCATCAAGCAGTTCTTGGTTAAAAGGATTAACTGACTGGAGCTTCATGCTGACTCCTCAACGGCCTTATTTCTTCTCACCAGTAATTCGCAAAACAATACCCCTAAAAGTTGACTCAAGCAAAACCCTTTTCAGATCAAGTGTGAACAAATAGTATTATTTGCCTACTATTAGACAACAATCGTTTTTTTAAGTTATATATGCTTCGTAAATGGTTTTGCATACATCAATAATGTTGATAAATCATTTGTGATGGGTATACCTTCAGGCATGATTTCTAGGTTTTGTTGCCTTTATTCCTCACCTAGAGATCACTCATATTGGTCATATATTCCACTTTTATGCGCCGCGTTATTCCTGTGAATAACTCATAGGCTATAGTGTCTGCCCACTCTGCTACCTCATGAGCTGGCAACTCCCCTCCTCCCCACAGTACCACTGGATCATTTAGTTGAACATTAGTCGCTACCGGGCGCAAGTCGACAGCCAACATATCCATTGAGACCCTTCCAATCAGTGGGCAGCGAACGCCATTGACTAACAAAGGAGTACCTGACCTGGCATGACGCGGGTAACCATCTCCATAACCAATGGCCACTACCCCCATATACATTGTTTCAGGCGCTTGATAGGTTGCTCCATATCCTACAGTATCTCCTTTTTTTATGGTTTTTATCGCAATTAGTGATGACTGTAGTGTCATTGCTGTTTGTAGTGCTGTAGCAGAATCAGGTTGTTTTTTCACAAATGGGGAGGCACCATACAGCATAATACCAGGCCTAACCCAACCCAGATAGGTTTCAGGCCAACCCAATACAGCAGCTGAGTTGGCTACGCTAACTGAGGCATTTAAAGGTTGCACCAGTTGCTTGAAGCGGGCTAATTGATCATGGGTCATGGGATCAGTCAGCTCATCTGCACTAGCCAAATGGGTCATGCAAATCACTTGTTGTACATTGGGCGAGTGGAGCAATTGCTGATAAGCAGTTAAATAATCATTTGCCGACAACCCTAAACGATGCATACCACTATCAAACTTCAACCACACATTAATCGGCTTACTTAAAGGTTCTGCAAGTAATGCCTGTAACTGCCATTGGTTATGTACAACACAAGCAAACTGTTGCTCAGCAATAACCGCCAATTCATCTTGGGTAAAAAAACCTTCTAGTAATAAGACTGGCTGACTAATACCAACCCTTCGCAGTTGCAAGGCTTCTTCAATACAAGCTACAGCAAAGCCATCAGCAATATCTTGCAATGCCAACGCTACAGCAGTTGCACCATGCCCATATGCATCTGCTTTAATGACAGCAAGTGCCGGCTGTTTGGTTAATTGCTTCGCTAACTGGTAGTTATGGCGAATGGCGGATAAATTAACTACCGCTTTGGTAGGACGACTCATTCAATTCAATTACCACATAAATCAGTTATTCAACTACTATTTACAGCTACCTTATTTACTGTAGCGACTAATTGCTAACCCTTCAGGATCAATTTCTGGTGTATTTCCTGTTATTTGGTCAGCTAGCAATTTGGCAGAACCACAGCACATAGTCCAGCCTAACGTACCATGTCCTGTATTTAAATATAAGTTAGTCAACGACGTTGAGCCGACCACTGGGGTTCCATCAGGCGTCATTGGTCGTAATCCTGCCCAAAACTCGCTGTCTGTCACATTGCCAGCATTGGGAAATAAATCTGATACTACATAGGCAAGCGTCTTGCGTCTCGCCTCCTGTAGAGAAAGGTCAAACCCTGCCAGCTCAGCTGTCCCTCCTACTCTTAGTCGCTGATCAAAACGAGTCACCGCCACTTTGTAGGTTTCATCCATTACCGTTGAGCAGGGTGCCATTTCAGTATTTTGGATAGGAATCGTCAGCGAATAACCTTTTACAGGATAAACAGGTAATTTGATCCCCAACCACGTTAATAAAGCTGGGCTGTAAGCGCCTAGCGCCACTACATAGCAGTCACCATCAATAACACCCTCTTCTAAGACCAGGTTCTTTACCTCAGTACTGGTTGCATTGATACCTAATATTTTTTTATTAAATAAAAAGGTGGCACCCAACTGTTTAGCCTGCTCCATCAATACCTGACTAAACAAATAGCAATCCCCAGTTTCATCATAGGGTAGCCGTAAGCCACCCACTATTTTATGTTGCTGATCACTTAGTGCTGGCTCAATATTAATACAACCTGCCACATCTAAACGCTCATAAGGCACTTGATACTGTTCAAGCACTTTGATGTCTTTATCAATTGCACGTAATTGTTTGGCTGTCCGAAACAACTGTAGTGTGCCTAGCTCTCGGCCTTCAAAATTTAACGCCAGGCTTTCTCTTAATGAAACTAGACACTGCTTACTATAAGTTGCTAGTCGTACCATTCTGGCTTTATTTATGGCATAACGCTTACTGGTACAATTCGCTAACATTTGCCATAGCCAGTGCAAGAATAAAGAGTCTAGTTGAGGGTGAATTACTAGGGGGGAGTGGCTTTGCAACATCCATTTTAAAGCTTTTAATGGAATACCTGGCGCTGCCCAAGGCGCTGAATAGCCAGGAGATATTTGCCCAGCATTAGCAAAGCTAGTTTCCAGTGCCGGCCCAGGCTGCCGATCAACAACGACAACCTGGTGACCTTGCTTTGCCAAATAATAAGCGGTTGTTACTCCAATAACACCACAGCCTAAAACGACTACTTTCACTATCCCCCCTATACAGAGCAATACAAGCCTACCACGTTCTTTTCTTTGTAATTGCACTCACATCGACTTGCAATAGTAAAACAAAACAATTACAACCTATTTGAACAGCTAATGTGGTGCTTTTTTAAAAAATAAATTACATTAAACTGTAACAATAACGACCAACTTAGATACCAATGAGAAATAAACGCGAAACCAGCCGTCAATTAGATCGAATTGATCGAAATATTTTGCGGATCTTACAAGAAGATGGTCGAATCTCCTATGTAGATTTGGCTGATCAGGTAGGCTTAAGCACCACCCCCTGTCTTGAGCGAGTCAAACGACTAGAGCGAGAAGGCTACATTGAAGGTTATGCCGCCAAATTAAACCCTCAATTACTACAAGCTGGATTATTAGTATTTGTTGAGATCAGTTTATATTCAAAGTCTGCAGATATCTTCGATGAGTTTCGCCGAGCAGTGATTAAACTTCCCCATGTTTTAGAGTGTCATTTAGTCTCTGGGGATTTTGACTACTTAATTAAAGCCCGTATATCAGAGATGGCTTCTTATCGAGAATTATTGGGCGATATTCTACTAAAGCTACCAGGTGTGAGGGAGTCAAAAAGTTATATTGTGATGGAAGAGCTTAAAGAAACCTTAACCATCCCGATCCTTGAAAATCCATCTTAAAATGCATCAATAAAGGCTTTTAATATGGGGAGGTGGGATTTTTTTATGCGTTTAAACTCAAAGCCTGCCCCAAAGTCACTGGAAAAGTTTGAGCCCTGGCACCACATACATTCAGCTTCGAAGTTAATCAATGTTCCTTGCTGTTTACCATCCGGCAACACAAACGATAATGCATACTGCTCAAAAGGATTTACCTGGTTAGAAGATAGCAGCATAAACCCTTTTATATTGATATCAAATACTTTGCCAAGAATATCTCCAGTTTGTTGACTTAACACTTCTATATGGCAGTTTTTTAGTCGCTTCCTTGGCAGACATCTTCGCTCATCATCTCGTTGGTGACCATCTGTCATCAGTTACTCCATAGAATTTACAGCTACTTATTTATAGTAGCTCTTAGATATAGCCAATTAAATGAAAGTATTAATTTACTTACCAATAATCTGACACTGCATGTCTAATAATAAGGATTACAAATCAACCAAGGCAAAATTACTATGATCAGGTGAAATATCCGGGCTAGAGTTACATAATGGTTAAAAGCCATAGCAGCATTAATGTGTTTAGCGGCAACGGAGGACCCCGTTATGTTTAAACGCATGACAACAGCGAGAGTCAACGACCTTCACTTTAAATATGATGAGGAAACTGGCTTAAAAGCGATTATTGCTATCCACAATACACTATTAGGCCCTGCACTCGGCGGCTGCCGGATTATTGAGTACCAAAATGCCGATCAAGCAATAGACGATGCTATCCGCTTAGCCAAAGGCATGAGTTATAAGGCAGCATTGGCAAATTTACCTCTGGGAGGGGGTAAGGCAGTTATCCTCAAACCCACCAAGATAAAAGACCGTGCGTTACTATTCGAAGCTTTTGGCCGCTTCGTCAATGAGTTGGGAGGCCGTTATATTACTGCTATGGATGCAGGTACTACCACTGAGGATATGGATGCCATCGCTAACCAAACCCAATATGTTACCTGTACTTCTACCGGTGGTAACCCAGCCCCTTATACCGCCCTTGGCGTATTTAACGGGATCAAATCCTGCTTACAACTAAAAGGACACCAGGCAACCAACCTTCAAGGCGTGCATGTAGCTATTCAAGGGCTGGGGAATGTTGGCTACGAGCTAGCCAGATTACTATATGAAAATGATGCTAGGCTCACTGTTGCAGATATCGATAAAGCCAAACTAGCCCGCTGTGTTAATGAGTTTAATGCCACTGCTGCAACAGCTGATGCCATTCATAAAGTTCATTGCGATGTCTTTAGCCCCTGTGGACTTGGCAGCATCCTCTCTAAACCAACTATCAATGAACTAAACTGCCAAGTAGTAGCAGGATCAGCTAATAATCAACTAGCTCTTCCCCATTGTGGTGAGTTTATTCACCAGCGGAATATTTTGTATGCGCCTGATTACTTAATCAATGCAGGAGGCTTGATGTTTGTTGCACTACAACACAAAGGCGCTAAGCTGGACGCCATTAAAAAGAAAATAGAGGAGATTGGCACAACCCTGCATACTCTGCTCAAGCGTTCAATTAGTCAAAATATACCCAGTAGCGAAATAGCCGATCATATGGCTGAAGAAGTACTTTACAGCTCCCAGTAGTCTAACAAGCCAGTTATCTAACAGGATAGTTTTTGGTGCCGGTCAATAACCCATGACCAGCCCCACGCTTGGTTTCTCAATAGATCTGAGACAACCACTAGCTTAATGATAAATATAAAAAAGGGGGATTACATGTCCCAAAGCAGTTTTTCCCAAAAGAGCATTTCTCAAACCAAAGTCATCATTGATTATGTTCAATACCTAAATGAGCACGCTGAACTCACCCAACCGTTACCAGAATGGGCAACTAAGCCTGACAAGCTGGTTTATTACTATCGAGAAATGGTGCAAGCCCGTCAGGCCGACCAAAAAGCCATTGCACTACAGCGGACAGGCCAACTAGGCACCTACCCCTCCACATTAGGTCAAGAAGCCATCGCGGTAATCATTGGCAGTGTGATGGCCAAAGATGATGTTTTTGTTCCCTATTACCGAGATCATGCCGCTATGGTAATACGGGGCATGAAGCAAGCCGATGTGTATCGTTATTGGGGAGGTGATGAGCGAGGCAGTGCCAACCCAGACTGCAAAGAAGACTTACCTTATTGTGTTCCCATCGCCACTCAAGTACCACATGCTGCTGGGGCAGCGGCGGCTATTAAGGTTCGTGGCCAGCAACGGGCTGTTCTCTGTACTTGTGGTGATGGCGGTACTTCTAAAGGTGACTTTTTAGAAAGTATTAATCTGGCGGGTATTTGGCAGCTGCCGCTGGTGTTTATTATTAACAATAACCAGTGGGCTATTTCAGTACCAAGAAGGCTTCAGTGTGGGGCACCCACTTTAGCGCAAAAAGGTATTGGTGCAGGCATTCCTGCCTTACAAGTCGATGGCAATGATGTTATTGCCCTCCACGAAGTTATTAATCAAGCCCTCCACCGAGCAAGAACCGGCAAAGGTGCCACCCTGATTGAAGCCATGAGTTATCGGCTCAGTGATCATACCACGGCTGATGATGCTACCCGCTACAGAAATGCAGAAGAGCTTAAAACCGGCTGGTCTAAAGAACCCATTAAGCGACTACAGCAATACTTGCATAGCCATGGTTGGTGGGATGAACAAAAAGAGCAACGCCTCCAGGCTCAAGTTGCAGACCATGTACAGCAATCAGTTGATGAATACTTAAAAACACCCTTGCCTCCTGTCAGCGATTTATTTACACATCACTACCAAACAGCACCAGTCAGTTTGACAGAGCAACAAATGGCAATGGAAGCCAAAGTTACCAAAGGAGGTGGTCATGACTGATAAAATCACCTTAGTGGAAGCCGTTAATCAAGCACTACACCACGCCATGACCAATGACCCAGATGTAGTAGTACTTGGCGAAGATGTAGGAGTCAATGGTGGCGTTTTCCGAGCGACCCAGGGGCTTAAAGAACAATTTGGCTTTAGACGAGTAATGGACACCCCTTTAGCCGAAGCACTGATTGCGGGAGTCAGTATTGGCATGGCTACCCAAGGGCTAAAACCTGTCGCAGAAATTCAGTTTATGGGCTTTATCTTCCCAGCCCTTGAACAGCTCATGTGCCACGCCGCTCGAATGCGAAATCGCACCCGTGGCCGACTCACCTGCCCGTTGGTGGTGCGTGCACCCTTTGGTGGCGGTATTCATGCACCAGAGCATCACTCCGAAAGCACCGAAGCCTTGTTTGCCCATATTCCAGGTTTTCGAGTAGTAATCCCTTCTTCTCCCAAACGGGCTTATGGTCTCTTGCTGGCAGCCATTCAAGACCCTGACCCAGTGCTGTTTTTTGAACCTAAACGTATTTATCGAGCATCTAAGCAAGTCGTCCCTAATGACGGTGAGCCCTTGCCTCTGGATATCTGCTTCACCTTAAAAGAAGGCCACGATGTCACGCTGATCAGCTGGGGCGCCTCGGTTCAGGAAACCCTGCAAGCAGCCAAGCAACTAGAAGAAACTGGTATCTCTGCTGAAGTCATTGATCTTGCTTCTATTAAACCCATTGACTACGACACCATCCTTGCCTCAGTCCAAAAAACCGGCCGTTGTGTCATTGTCCACGAAGCAGCCCGAACTGGTGCTGTTAGCGCTGATATTGCTGCAGAAATTAGCTATCACGCGGCTGTTGAGTTAGAAGCGCCTGTAGAGCGAGTCACTGGTTATGACATCACCATGCCTTACTACCGTATGGAGCAATATTACATTCCTAGCAAAGGCGACATCATCAATGCAGTAAATAAGACCATGGAGCAAGCATGAGATTTTTTAAATTACCCGATCTTGGTGAAGGTATCCCCGAAGCAGATATAGTGAAATGGCATATAAAGCCTGGTGAGCAGATAAAAGAAGATCAAATACTCGTATCTGTAGAAACAGCTAAAGCGATTGTTGAAGTGCCTTCCCCCCAGTCAGGTGTGATTGCCAAGCTTTTTGTCAATGAAGGGGACACCATCCATACGGGTGAGCCATTAGTGGAATTTGCTAATGAGGAAGATGAAGATACAGGCACCGTTGTAGGTGAAATCAAGCAAGCTACAGAAGGTGATAACGAAGAAGATGAATTCATTATCGGTGCATCACCCAGCACTAGCCGTCAAGCACAGATAAGAGCTACTCCAGCAGTACGAGCCCTAGCGAGGCGCCTAAATATTGACCTTTCAACCGTTAAGGCAACAGGAGCCAATCAGTTTATCAGCACCGAAGATGTCGAGCGGGCAGCCCGTTTGAACTCCATATTGGGTAGCCAGGCAGAGCCACTGACCGGTGTTAGAAAGCATATGGCTAAAAACATGACACTGGCTCATCAGGAAATTGTGCCTGTTACCCTATTTGATGATGCAGACATTAATCATTGGCAGCCCAAAGAAGATATGACCATCCGCCTGGTAAAGGCACTCGCTCAGGCTTGCACAATAGTACCCCATTTAAATGCCTGGTTTGATGGCGAGCGAATGGCCCGTCGGCTTCATAAAAAAGTGGATGTAGGTATCGCCGTTGATACTCCACAAGGATTATTTGTTCCCGTGTTACGAGATGTAGCAAATCGTGATGAAGCTGACTTGCGTAAAGGGTTGAACCGCCTGCGCAAAGATGTTGAGGCAAGAACCATCCCTCCATCAGAGCTACAAGGTGCTACACTTACTCTAAGTAATTTCGGCACCATTTCTGGCCGTTATGCTAGCCCGATTGTAGTGCCGCCTACTGTTTGTATATTAGGCACTGGACGTGTCAGAAGAGAGCCTGTCGCAATAAATAACGAGATAGTTATACATAAAATAATGCCTTTATCTCTGACTTTTGATCATCGCGCTGTGACAGGGGGAGAAGCGGCCCGATTTCTGCAGGCAATTAAAACTGAGCTAGAAAGTTAAGTTCTAATTGCTTCGCAATATTCATAACTTTTTTATTAACAATTTAATAAATCATAAGTCTAAGGGTTTGATGGATTTGGAATTTTAATTACTTACATGTCAGCGGGTGAATATAATGGATATATTTAGTTCTATTAAAAGTCGTTATGAGTCTATTCAAGAAGAAGAATTAAACCTACAAGAATACTTAGAACTTTGTAAAAAAGACCGAATGGCATATGCCAATGCAGCTGAACGCATGTTAGCTGCCATTGGAGAACCAGAGTTAACAGATACTTCTCGAGACCCTCGACTAAGCCGCATATTTTCAAATAAATTACTAAAAAGATATCCAGCATTCGCTGAGTTTTATGGCATGGAAGAGTGCATAGAACAAATTGTTGCTTATTTTAAACATGCTGCCCAAGGATTGGAGGAAAAGAAACAAATCCTTTACTTATTAGGTCCTGTTGGTGGGGGTAAATCTTCGTTAGCTGAAAGACTTAAAAACTTAATGGAGCACATTCCTTTTTATGCCATTAAAGGTTCACCTGTATTTGAATCCCCATTAGGTTTATTCAACCCATTGGAAGACGGCAATATTCTGAAAGAAGAATATGGAATTCCGAAACGATACTTAAAAGGTGTTATGTCTCCTTGGGCAGTAAAACGTTTAAAAGAATATGGCGGGGATATTTCAAAATTTAAAGTAGTGCGTTTATATCCTTCTATTCTTAACCAAATTGCGATTTCTAAAACCGAGCCAGGTGATGAAAATAACCAAGACATCTCTACCCTAGTGGGAAAAGTCGATATTAGACAACTTGAAGAGTATGCTCAACATGACCCAGATGCTTACAGCTTTTCTGGCGGTTTGTGCCGTGCGAACCAAGGTATGTTAGAATTTGTAGAAATGTTTAAAGCCCCAATCAAAGTTCTTCACCCTCTACTAACAGCTACTCAAGAAGGTAACTATAACAGCACTGAAGGTATGGGCGGTTTACCTTTCGAAGGAATTATTTTGGCTCACTCTAACGAATCAGAGTGGCAAAGCTTTAAAAACAATAAAACTAATGAAGCATTTATTGACCGGGTATATATCGTCAAGGTGCCTTACTGTGTACGCGTTACCGAAGAAGTTCGCATTTATGAAAAATTACTGCATAATAGTTCTTTATCTGACTCACCATGTGCACCTGACACGTTGCGTATGCTAGCCCAGTTCTCTGTATTATCTCGGATTAAAGAGCCAGATAATTCCAATATTTTTTCTAAAATGAAGGTCTATGACGGCCAAAACCTTAAAGATACCGACCCCAATGCCAAATCATTACAGGAATATCATGACTCTGCTGGAGTAGATGAAGGAATGGAAGGTTTATCTACAAGGTTTGCCTTTAAAATATTGTCGAAAGTTTTTAACTTTGATCCCAGCGAAATTGCTGCAAACCCAGTTCATTTACTCTATGTATTAGAACAGCAAATTGAGCAACAACAATATGCTCCTGAGGTTCAAGAACGTTATTTACGTTTTATTAAAGAGTTTCTAGCTCCAAAATACATCGAATTCCTTGGTAAAGAAATTCAAACTGCTTATCTTGAGTCTTATTCTGAATATGGCCAAAATATTTTTGACCGTTACATTACCTATGCTGATTTCTGGATTCAAGATCAAGAATACCGTGACCCTGAAACAGGTGACATACTTAATCGACAAGCAATCAATGATGAATTAGAAAAAATCGAGAAGCCCGCAAATATTGCTAATCCAAAAGATTTTCGAAACGAAATTGTTAATTTTGTATTACGAGCACGAGCTAACAATAAAGGTAAAAATCCAAGTTGGCTCAGCTACGAAAAAATGCGCGCTGTTATTGAGAAGAAAATGTTCTCAAATACTGAAGATTTACTGCCAGTAATTTCTTTTAATGCTAAAGCGTCAAATGAAGATCAGCGCAAGCACAACGAGTTTGTAAAACGCATGATTGAAAGAGGTTATACCGAAAAACAAGTCAGACTACTTTCAGAGTGGTATATCAGAGTAAGAAAATCACAATAATTGGTTGAGTTAACCGGCAGGTAAGTCCATGAGTCATATTATAGATAGACGCCTCAACGGTAAAAATAAAAGCACGGTTAACCGCCAGCGTTTTCTGCACCGTTATAAAAAACATATTAAACGGGCAGTGGCCGACGCAGTTAACAAGCGAAGTATTACCGATGTAGAAAGCGGAAGCCAAATTACCATACCTGATAAGGATCTATCTGAGCCTATCTTTCACCATGGTAGGGGTGGGCAAAATACCATTGTTCACCCAGGTAATAAAGAATTTATCAAAGGCGATAAAATTCGTCGCCCAGAAGCAGGTGGCGGTTCTGGGAGCGGTTCTGGACGCGCAAGCAATCAAGGTGAAGGCATGGATGAGTTTACCTTCCAGATTAACCACGATGAATTTCTTGAATACATGTTTGAGGATTTAGAATTACCTCACCTAGTAAAAAAACAGTTGAAAGAGTCCACAGCCTACAAGTTTAGGCTGGCAGGTTTCACCAGCAAGGGAACACCAGAAAAACTTAATATCATTCGTTCATTGCGAAGCGCTCATGCCCGACGAATTGCTTTGTCTGGTTCTAGTCGTAAAGAAATTCGCGAACTTAAGCGTGAACTACGGGAAATGGAAGTCAACCCTGGTGCTTATGATGAAATTCGTGCCAAAGAGATCAAAGACCGCATTCGTGAATTAAACATAAAGCTCAGGCGCTTGCCCTTTATTGATGAGTTTGACTTAAAATATAATAACTATATAAAAACCCCCGTACCAAGCACCAAAGCCGTGATGTTCTGTGTAATGGATGTTTCTGGCTCCATGACCCAGGAAATAAAAGACATTGCCAAGCGGTTTTTTATTTTGCTCTACCTGTTTTTAAAACGAACCTATAAAGAAATAGACGTTGTTTTTATTCGCCATCACACCTCAGCCAAAGAAGTGGATGAAAATGATTTTTTCTATTCCCGAGAAACAGGCGGAACCATTGTTTCCAGCGCTTTAGAGTTAAGCCGAGATGTGATTAAAGAGCGCTACCCTGTCCAAGACTGGAATATCTACGTTGCCCAAGCATCCGATGGTGATAACTGGGAAGGTGATTCTACTATTTGTAGTGACATTCTGGTGAATCACATTATGCCTCTGGTTCAATATTTTGCTTATGTCGAAATTACCGACCGGCACCACCAGAACTTGTGGCGAGAATACGAAAAAATTGTAGAAGACTTTCCAGAAACCTTTGCCATGCAACAAATCAAGTCGGTTAATGATATATACCCAGTCTTCCGGCAATTATTCGAAAGGAAGGAAGCATGAAAAAGAAGCAACCTATTTCAACAGGCTCTGAATGGACTTTCGAATTAATTGAAAAATATGACCAGGAAATCGGCCGGGTTGCCGAGCACTACCAATTGGATACATACCCTAACCAAATAGAAGTGATTAGTTCTGAACAAATGATGGATGCCTATGCTTCAACAGGTATGCCATTAATGTATAGCCATTGGTCTTTCGGCAAACAGTTTTTAAATACACAGCAGAACTACCGTCGTGGTTATATGGGGCTAGCTTACGAAATTGTTATTAATTCCTGCCCCTGCATTGCCTATTTAATGGAAGAAAACACCATGACCATGCAAGCACTGGTTATTGCCCATGCTAGTTATGGTCATAATTCCTTTTTTAAAGGCAACTATTTATTCCGTACTTGGACTGATGCCACTTCAATAGTCGATTATTTATTATTTGCTAAAAATTATATTAGTAAATGCGAAGAACGCTATGGTATTGATGCTGTTGAAGACTTAGTCGACTCTTGCCATGCTTTAATGAATTATGGTGTTAACCGCTATAAAAGGCCAACACCACTTTCAACAGAAGAAGAAAAAGCCCGACAACAAGAGCGAGAAGAATATCGCCAGCGCCAGTTAAATGAACTTTGGAATACTATTCCCAAGCAGGAACCAAAAGGAAAAGGTAAAAAAGAAAAGCGTTTTCCTGACGATCCTGAAGAAAATATCCTTTATTTCTTTGAAAAAAATGCGCCATTATTAGAAACATGGCAACGGGAAGTTATTCGAATTATTCGCAAAATTGCTCAGTACTTTTATCCACAACGACAAACTCAGGTAATGAATGAAGGTTGGGCCTGCTTTTGGCACTATACCATTTTGCATCATTTGCATGCAGAAGGTCTGGTAACTGATGGGTTCATTATGGAAATGCTGCACTCTCACTCCAATGTGGTGTTTCAACCTAGTTTTGATGACCCTCGCTATTCTGGCATTAACCCCTATACGCTCGGTTTTCATATGATGACGGATATTCGTCGTATTTGTGAAAAACCAACGGAAGAAGATAAACACTGGTTTCCTGATATCGCCGGTTCAAATTGGCTTGAAACCATGCATTTTGCAATGAAAAATTTCAAAGACGAAAGCTTTATACTGCAGTTTTTGTCCCCGAAAGTCATTCGAGACTTAAAACTGTTTTCCATTAGAGATGATGAAAACTTACCTTACCTGGAAGTTGAAGCTATTCACAATGATGAAGGATACCGGATAGTACGGGAAGCCTTAGCTGCTCAATATAACCTGGGCAATCGAGAGCCTAATATTCAAGTATACAATGTTGATGTAAGAGGAGACCGCTCTCTTTCACTGCGCCATTATCAGCATCAACAGCGTCCTTTAGGAAAAACCACTCCAGAAATGTTGAAGCACATCCATAACCTATGGGGGTTTGACGTACATCTAGAGTCAATCAGAGATAAAAAGGTACATAGCAGTTACCACTGCCCGCCTAAAGAGGTGGAAGAAGAAAAGTCCCTAATCGAGCTGACATAGCCAACCCTTCCCTATCGTTAAGTACAATCATTTCTTTCGCTTAAAGGCTGTGCAAGCCTTTAGGCCAAACCATCTTAACAAAACCACGATTATATCCTTTATGGTTTTGTTCACATACTTCCAGCAACAATTTACCTTCAGCCGCTTTACTCATTAGTGTCTTTTAGCAATCATTAAAATGGTAAAAACCACTACATTTGACTTACTTCTCCACCGATTAATTAATAAACCAACTTCACAGTAACCTATTGAACATGATTACAAAACACTCAGAATTACATTTAAATTAGTGCTGAGTATTTTCATTTCTTACTTTGTCCAATAAATAATGTTGCACTTATTTTTAAAACGCTGTATCACAATCGTTAAAATTATTGAATAAGCACTCTATGAAACTCCCCTGTGCTTAGAACGAGAGACAGTACTAAGGCTTAGTAAGAAGGTAATACCATGAAAAATATATCCGTCGCCACCATAGCTGGTCTGGTGCTAATCATTTTATCTGGCTGCCAAGCAGCAACTAAAAAACCAGCTGGATCAGAAGAAAATACAGACCAAACTGAACTAGTTGAAATTTGGGAGTTTGAACGATCTCACATTTTAAAATGGACGCTTTGGAGTTATGACAGTGAAATTGATCTTTCGTCAATTTCTGATCAGGATGAAAGCGTAATTCAGCAAGCATTTGCTGACTTTGGCGAAGGAGAGTATCGTCAATGGCGCAACCAAAAACTAGGCACCTTTGGATTTTCTGCTGGTAGCACTTATACCAATAGTGAAGGAGAAGCTTGTCGTAATTACTCTATTTCCGTTGAAATAGATAGCAATGGTTCTATCACTCGCGAATCTCGCCCCGCTATTGCCTGCCTGCAAAGTAGTAATAAATGGGAGTTTAAGCGGTCTATTCTTTAAACTGGTTCTACAGCCAATTGAACTGTAGACAGTAAAAAGCGATAGCGCTTCTGTTAACATGGGCACTCATTCTGAGAGATTGCCCATCAACACAATAACGGACCTCTGTTTTATTAAAACAAAGAAAACTCTCAATGAGATGCCCTGAGTGCAACACACCGATTGTAGTAGATAGGCTAAAAAAGTCCGCACTAGAAAATCTATCTTTTAGTAATGAGTTTTCCTGCCCCAAATGTGTTGCAGCGCTTCAAGTTACAAACCATAAAAATCTCTTTTTAGGTATAGCCCTTGCTCTAACGAGCGTCATTGCAACTCATTTAATATGGCCAGCTTCATTCAAAAATATTGTCTTCAATAAAAAAAATAAATAACTTATTAAAAAGCGCTCTGCACTTTTAGCTTTTTAGAGGCAAATGCCCTACTTTTACATAGATCAGCGCACCCTCTTTTTTAGTACACGGTGTATGCCGACTATAAGGTGGGTTACGCAGCCAAGTACCAGCTGGGTAAACTCCCTCTTCATCATAGAAAGTCCCTTCTAACACCAAAATTTCCTCTCCCCCTGGATGGATATGCTGCTTAAACTGAGTATTTGGAGCCCACTTGACCAGAGCTGTCTTTTCTCCTTGAAACTCATGCAGAGGCATTACAGTTAAGCCTACTACCAATCCAGGATGCCAGCTTTGAGTTTGAGTATTAATTCTGACTAGGCTTGTATCAGCCGGATCAAACTGATGTAACTTAACAAAAATTAATGCTCCATCCTCACCTACCTGTGGTGAATGAGAGGTACCAATTGGGTTACGTATATAACTTCCCGCAGGATACTGTCCATGCTCATCAACAAATATCCCCTCAATAACAAATATCTCCTCCCCTCCTGTATGTATATGATCCGTAAAAGAGCTATTAGGCTCATAGCGAACTAATGAGGTTGCCCTACCAGCTTCCATACCAACTCGATCAAGCATCATCCTAGTAACACCTTTTACTGGCGACTCAACCCATTGATAGCTATCGGTACTAATCACTATTCGCTTACTGAAATCTGCATTTACTTTTGAGCATTGTGCAAAAGTTGATTCATTACTCATTTTTCCTTCCTTTGTTGTAAGTCTAATAGCACTTCTATTGGGCTTTCTATTATTGGGCTTTCTATCGAGCTTAAGCTACAGACAACAACCTGCTTAGCCTATCTATCTATAGATAGATATTATGGTCACCCTTTATCTCAGTCAATTAAATTAAGAGAGTTCGCTTTAACAGCTTGTACCAACTTAACTGGCTGTAAGAATGAAAGTGAAAAAGCAGCAGAACAAGGAAAAAGCCCCTAACACTCCATGTCGTGTACTTTTGAAACAAAAGGAAAAATATTCCAATAATTTTCTATATAGGTATAGACCGAAATGAATTTAGGGAGTATTATCGAGCAAGCAAAAAAAAGCCCTAGCGTATTAGGAGGGATGCTAGGGCGTGAAAGTGTACCAATTAGGAGTCAAGCGAGTAACTTAACTGCGTGTAAGTGTATCAGCTGAAGAAAAATACAAAATTCGTAGTTGTACCCACTACATTGTGGAAACTACCTACAAGCGAGTAATAACAAACATACAAACTCTCTCTTCTTTAGATAGCCAGTACTGAACATACAGCACTGGCTTTTTTCTTTGCTGCTTTTCTACCATAGATAAGGCCACCTCACCCTCTACACCGACTACCCAAAAACCATTCGCGAAAGCTACACCTCCAGGTGTATAATTTTTTGTTTTCGATAAGCCTATATTAGATAACTGCAAATGCCATGAGTAAAACCAGAGTATTAACAGGGATTACCACCACAGGGACTCCTCACCTAGGAAACTATGTAGGGGCCATCCGCCCTGCAATTGAAGCCAGTAAGCAAGACGATGTACAGTCTTACTACTTTTTGGCCGATTATCACGCTATTGTAAAAGCCCGTGATCCTGAAAGGATTCATCAGTCTACTAAAGAAATTGCAGCAACCTGGTTAGCATTTGGCTTAGATACCGATAAGGCTTGTTTTTATCGTCAGTCTGATATTCCAGAAATTATGGAGTTGAACTGGATCATTTCCTGCCTCACAGCTAAAGGCCTGATGAATCGGGCTCATGCATACAAAGCCGCGGTACAACTAAATGACGACGAAGGCTCAAGTGACCCTGATAAAGGCATCACTATGGGGCTGTTTGGTTATCCCGTATTAATGGCTGCAGACATTTTGGTGCTAAACGCACAAAAAGTACCTGTAGGCAAAGACCAAATTCAACACCTGGAAATGACTAGAGATATTGCAGGGCGAATGAACCATCACTACAAAGTTGGCTTCAACCTACCTGATGCAGTCGTTGATGTAGACTCAGCAGTACTGAGTGGGCTTGATGGACGGAAAATGAGTAAAAGCTATGACAATACTATTCCGTTATTTGTGCCAGAGAAAAAGCTGCGCAAGCTAATTATGAAAATTAAAACCAATTCTTTGGAACCAGGTGAGCCTAAAAACCCGCATAGCTGTACTTTGTTTGAGATCTACAGCGCCTTTGCCACGGAAGAGGAAATCCAAGCCAAACGCGCGCAATACGAAGCAGGTGCTGCTTGGGGTGAGCTAAAACAAGAGTTGTTTGAGTACTTAAACAATCACCTTAAAGAGCCAAGAGCCAAGTATGAAGAGCTGCTAAATAACCCTGATTATATTGAAGATATTTTAAATAAAGGTGCAGCCAAAGCTCGGGCCGAAACCACTCCTCTTTTAGAAAAGATCCGCCACTCAATTGGTATTAGACCAATTAATGTGTAAGAGCCTGTATTTTATAAACCAGCAGCTTGAAGTATTGCTACCAAGCCGCCGGTTTATACTATAGCTGCAATATATTACTTCACCATTTCCAATACTAAATCTGCTTTATTTTCGCTGCCTTTAGTTAAGACACTGTATCGCTGTGTATTAATAAACAAAAGCTTACCATTAACCGTTATATTCGCTTGCACTGCATAATCATGGGTTGGCTTAATCTCTTTCGGTTCATAAGACAAACTGTAGTGAATAGGTACCTGCTTACCTGTGTAGGTTTGCTCGCTAATCACTATTGCAGGTGCATCTTGCAAAGAGACATCAACCAGCTGCACCTCTACAACAGCTTCTTTAGGTAAGGCAATTCGCTGTAAATAGGAGACAGAGCCAGTAACAACGCTAGAGGCCTTTTCAGCTGTCAGCTCTGCAGCAGCAGATAAATTACTTACAAAGGGTAATATAGCAGCAAACAAATACACTAAATGTCGCCTCATAAGCTCCTCTCATTAGTTTCAGTGGCTATTAGTCTGAGAACATGCTGAATTAACTATTGTTCCGAGATTAGACATCAGACTTTTATGATAGTTGGGTATTGTGATCTAAAATTCTTTATTAGAGGAGCCCTTATAATTAATCAGCTTAATTTTTTGCTGACGAGAGAGCCGCTTAATACTGCTTTCCCGTTTGGTTGCGCTTGAGCGGTCATGGCCCGATTCAATATAAATAGGTTTTACAGGCTTGCGGCCCTTCAGGTATTTAGCACCTGTTCCTGCATTATGCTGACTTATTCTTCTCTCCAAATTATTGGTAATACCTGTGTATAAAGTATTATCTGCACATTCTACTATATAAACTAACCAATCTTTTTTTGATATTTTCATCAGCAACTTAAAAGCTCACCATAAAAAACGGCTATATACCATTCTCTTTAGTTGGTATATAGCCGTTTTAATAAAAAAGATATACAAGTATATATCTTTTTTAGAAGCTACCGTCTCTATTTGTCAATAATCAAGTTATTATCATCCAATAGATTAGTAAGAATGACATTTGAGTCCATAGTTCCATATTGAGCAGACAGGTCAACATCTTTTAAGATAATTTTATAAGTCACATCTCCGTTGGCTTCTGGACTGACATCAATTGTTGTTGAGCCATTTGCAAAGTTAAGAGTCAAATACTCGTCCAGTGGGTTATTTTCCTCATCAACTAACAAGTCTTTTAGGTTTAATGAGTCCCCTTCAGTCACATCAAATTGATCAATCATATCCACAACAGGATTAGCAGCTGTTGCTTTACTAGGACCAAAGTAAAACTCATCCTTTTGAGAAGTGGTAATAGGGCTAGGGTTAACAACATCAACCGTAAAATCAACCTGGTTACCCTTTTCTCCTGTAGCATCAACACCAATGATTGAAATGCTAAGTTCACCGGCATTCAAAGTGGCATTATCTTTAATATATAACTCGCCGTTTTCCTCTACTACCAGGTCTTTATCTTTACCAGAAATTTCATATCTTTCAAAATTACCTTCTGGATCAGTTTCAGATAAAGTACCAATAAACACTTTAGAAGAAGTACTTCCAGCCTCCAATAATGTTAGGCTGCTATCTAAATCGATAGTAGGCGGTTGTTCATCTGTAATGCAAACAGTGACATCTTCGGTTACCGACTTTCCTGTCTCACTCGTGACGGTCACCCGAAGCGTATCTGTATTAGGGACACACTCAAAGTTCAATAACCCATTAGCCTTTGTTGCTTCTCCAAGGGCCGTTAAGGTAATGACACCTGTAACGGAGTCAATACTAAAATAGCCGTCTTTACTGGTTTGCGTACCATTTTCAAACTTGAAGGTCAGCTTGCCTGAACCGCTTGCTTCAACTTTACCAACTTCTTTACCGGCAACACTATTTTCTTTTAAATAAAACTTCTGTTGATCTTTGATATCTGGAACGTTACCAGGAACAACGTCAACGCTAAAATCAACTTGATTACTGGTTAAGCCGCCTTCATCTATACCCACAATCGAAATATTGATTGTCCCTACGTTTAAAGTAACCCCAGGCTTTAGCTGTAGCATGTCGCCTGAAATTTCAACCAGGTCTTTATCCTTGCCTGTAATAACGTAGTGGTCGAAATTATTATCAGGGTCAACGGCTTTTAAAGTACCAATCTTGATGGGATTAGCGGTATCAATACATTCATCTAAAACCGTTAGTTGGCTAGTGAGGTCAATTGTGGGCGGCTCATTAACATCTGTAATACAAACAGTGACATCTTCGGTTACGGACTTCCCTGCCTCATTCGTAACTGTCACCCGCAACGTGTCCACATTAGGAGCACATTCAAAGTTCAGTAGCCCATTAGCGTTTGTGGCAGCGCCAAGGGCTGTTAAGGTAATAACACCCGTTACAGCATCAATACTAAAGTACCCATCTTTACTGGTTTGCGTGCCATTTTCAAACTTGAAAGTTAGATTGCCTGATCCATTGGCTTTAACAGTACCAACTGCTGTACCTGCGGCACTATTTTCTTCTAAATAAAACTTCTGTTGGTCTTCAATATCTGGAACGTTACCAGCCACAACATCAACGCTAAAATCAACTTGATTACTGGTTAAACCACCTTCATCTATACCCACAATCGAAATATTGATTGTGCCTACGTTTAAAGTAACCCCAGGCTTAAGCTGTAGCATGTCGCCTGAAATTTCAACCAGGTCTTTATCTTTACCCGTAATGATGTAGTGACTGAAATTATCATCAGGATCAACGGCTTTTAAAGTACCAATCTTGATAGGGTTAGACGTATCAATACATTCATCTAAAACCGTTAGTTGACTATTTAAATCAATAGTAGGCGGCTCATTAACATCGGTAATACAAATATTAACTGCTTCACTGGTTGAATTACCTGCACTGTCTGTTACTTGTACCCAAACAGTCGCCATATTTGGATCGCTTTCAAAATCAAGCAGCCCATTTTGATTAGTTTCCGAGCCAAGTAACGTTAAATATATTATGCCGGTATCTGGATCAATTTCAAAATAACCATCCTGGCTAATTAACGAACCATTCTCAAAACTGAATTTAATTCCATTTCCAGTTGGATCAGTAGCCTTTACCTTGCCAACCTCAGTACTTGACTGACTATTTTCAGGTAAATAAAACTTATTAGTAGTTATATCGGGCGTTTCTGGATCTACTGGATCTACTGGATCTACTGGATCTACTGGATCTACCGGATCTACCGGATCTACCGGATCTGTTGGACCATCTGGTGCTTCCTCTTCACCTGTATTATTTTCATCATCATCGTCATCAACAAAACCTGCAACTGGTCCACCAATAAAAGGAGCAGTATCAAAACCTGCTGTCGCAATTGTTGAACCTCCATCTCTATCAATAACAGGAAATTCAGGAGATCCTTCATTTTCTTCAATTGCAGGTGGTGCAGTATTTTTTGGGCCAGCAGCAGTAGGAGGTAATAATTTTGTGGGGTCAGCACCTAAATCGATAGCTGCAATGATTGATTTAGCATCTACAACAGACTCTGGTACATAATGGGGTTCAGCAGTATAAACCGACTCATCAAGTAAAACTCTATCCCCTGGACCTAAAGTAACATAACCATTGCTTTCAAAAAACTCTATGTGAACCGTGCCAGAAATTACTGTGATTTTATCATTTTTAAAAATATTATCATCAGTGTGTAAAATTCTTTGCGTGCCATTTTCAGATGTTGCAATTGCTTTTCCTGAAACTCCTTTTACTTCACCAATAATAACTGTCGAATCGTTCAGATTATTTTGTGAATTATTTAACCCCTGTTGATCCTTCATAATAATTAATTAACCTCCATCAACTGAATTGTGTTGTCTGGGGCTAATATTTAATTAAGGGGTAAAAAGCAACAATCGTACAAAGGTACGAATTAATTATTGCTGAGAAATAAATCTCACTGCCGTAAACATAAAGCGAGTTGCAGTCGATCTTTTACATTGAGTTTTTTAAAAATATTCGAAAGGTGGGCTTTAATTGTACGCTCTGATACACCCATTTTATTGGAGATATCTTTATTATTGAGTCCTTCCACCACTTGTAGTGCAACTTCCTGTTCTCTGGGAGACAGTTTGTGTAATAGTTCCGTATTTGCTTTTTTATTCGGTTGCTGGGCAAGACTTTTTACCATAGCTTCCATAAAAGGTTTTCCACACCATACCTGTCCTTGTGACACCACAGCAATTAATAATGGGATTTGTTTCGCTGCCATAAATGCATTACATACACCTACGACACCTGCTTGAAAATAGGTATACGCCCGTTTGGTATCATACTCATCTTCCAATACAACAACTTTTGCTTGTGGTTGCTGAGTAATCAACTCTGGAATCATTGTCAGTGGATCTGCAAGGTCACGCTCATGCAGTAGGTAAATACTTTCATGGATGGTGCGCAAATTACTTAAAGCGTCCTGCAGTGAAGAAGTCGCAATCAGCTTGTAGTTAGCGTCAGCAAGTGCTCTTTGCCAATGCAAACAAACATGCTCTGATGGACTGTATAAAAGTAAAGTCAGCATACTGCTCAAATAATTCTTATCACTACTACCTAAACTTCACTACTTGGTACCTAAAGTTCAAGACTGGGCACCCAAACTTCAACACCTAGCATTCAAATTAAAACAACTTGATACATGAAATTCTCTAACAGCATCTAGATTTATACAACTAGTGCTAAATAAATAATTTATAATTAAACGGGTCCCAAATAGTAAAACACTTACTCCTAATTATTACAACAAATTTCAATTAAATAGCATTGCCTAATTAGCACTTTCCGTTCCAAATTTAGTTATACTCAACTTAGCCATATTCAGTAGCCTACTCAACTATCAAATCTGGCAATTGACATTGTGCTAACAATAACATTTAACCTATTAAATAGGTCACCTTAAGGGTGCCTCTAATAAGCCTAGCAAGTTTGTAGAACAAGAGTAGATAAAATAAGGCAACCTGACCAGATTTATTATTTTTTTGCTATCAGCGCTCAGTCAAAGCATTCTGTTTTGCTCTTAAAATTGGTTTTAGCAAATAATCCAGCACTGTTTTCTTACCAGTTATGATATCCACATCTGTAAGCATGCCTGGAATAATCGGTAAAGGTTTGTCTTTACTACCAAGATTGCTCTCATCAGTTCTTATTCTCACTAAGTAGTAGCTTTCATCTTCTTCATCTTGAATGGTATCGGCACTAATATGCTCCACAACACCATCCAACCCACCATAAATAGCAAAATCATAGGCAGTGAACTTAACCACAGCTTTGAAACCAAGACGAATAAAAGCGATGTCTTTTGGTCTTATTTTAGCTTCGATTAACAGCGTATCTTCCAAAGGTACAATTTCTACTAAGTTCATGCCTGGCTGTACTACTCCACCAATGGTTGTAATATCAATTTTCTTAACAATCCCCGCCACTGGTGAACGAACAGAGGTCCTCTGTACTTGATCTTCTATTGATGAACGAGACTCTTTCAGCTGGGCTAATTTCACTTCAGTTTCTTTCAGTTCTGCTACCGCTTTTTCTTTAAACTCTAAACGAACTTCCTGTTCTTGCTGTTTAGCTTCTTTGAAAGAAGACTCCAACTTTGGTATTGCCAAGCTAGCGGTTTCCAGTTCACCATCTAAATCATTCAACCGCTGCTCCAGCTGAATCATTTCTACTTCAGATACAACCCCCTGCCTAGCTAAAGGCTTGGTCATTTCGTACTCACGCTTCAATAAACTCCTACTTCTTTCCAAACGTTTCTTCTGTGCTTGAGTACTTTTTAAGTCCTGCTGCACTTGCTCTGCTTGCTCTTTTACGATGGATAACTCAGACTCCATTGATTGTTTGCGACTTCTGTAGATCTCTCTTTCACGTCTTTTATACTCGGGAAAGTTGTCTAGCTCCTTGGGGAAAGCCAACTGCGTTTCATTTATTTCAGACTGTAATCGAGCAATGGATGCCAGCAGGCTAAAGTATTCCACCTCACTTTCTCTAAAACTCGATGCAAAACGGGTATCATCCAGTTGCATGAGTGACTGACCTTTTTTCACCATATCACCTTCTGCAACATACAATTCTTTTAATATCCCCCCTTCCAGATTTTGCACTACTTGTAAGTGAGTAGAGGGAATAACTTTGCCTGAGCCACGGGTAACCTCGTCAATCTCTGCCCAGGCTGACCAAATTAATAAAACAATGACAACGACAAAAACAGTAAAGAGTAATATCCGGCTACCTTTTGGCGTTTTCAGCATCATTGCTGCACTGGTATCAGACATATAGTCAAGATCATAGGAAGGCATATTATCAGCAAGTTTTGCTTTAAAAGCCCGCCGCTCTCCTAGTCTTGCTTTAGTCGCTTTTAAGCGTCCTTTCTGAGCCTGTTGGCCTTGCATTTTTGGGGCTGGTTTATTCATGCTTCAATTTTCAGTTTGCCTTCCCGCAAAGCAGCATGAACCAATTCTTTAGGTCCATCTGCCACTATTTTGCCCTGATCAACGACTATCAGCCGATCAACCAACTCAAGTAGTGAGGCTTTATGCGTTACTAACACTAAGGTTTTATGTGCCAACTGCCCCATCAATTTCTGCTTCATTTGCATTTCACTGGTGTTATCCATCGAGCTACTGGGTTCATCCAACAGTAAAATTGGAGGATCAAGCAGAATAGCCCTAGCTAATGCAATACTCTGACGCTGTCCACCAGAAAGATTACTACCTCGCTCCCCCACCATTAAATCCAAACCATCCGGATGCTTGTTAGCAAAATCTGCAACTCCCGCTATTTCTGCTGCTCTGATAATAGCGGCATCATCGACAAAGTGAGCACCCAGCGAAATGTTATCTTTCACAGAGCCATAAAATAAAACAATATCTTGCGGCACACAGCCAATGTTATGGCGTAAATCAGAAGGATTCACTTGCCGTAAATCAATGCCATCTATTCTGACAGCCCCTTCATCAGGCTGATAAAGCCCTAAAACTAGCTTTTCTATGGTGGTCTTGCCTGACCCAATCCTGCCTATAATAGCCACTTTTTCACCAGTTTTAATTTTAAAGCTAACGTTACTCAGCGCTCTAATTTGCTGGTTAGGATAGGTAAAACTGACACGATCAAAGTCAATATTGCCTTCAAATTTTGGGCGGTTAACAAAGCGCTTGTCATCTGGATTTTCTCCTGGCAGTTTCATCACCTCATCCAACCCTATAAAGGCAGATTTTGCCTGGTTATAGCGTGTAGATAATGAAGCCACTTGAGCCATAGGCGCTAAACAACGACCTGCCAGCATAACAGTGGCAATTAGCCCTCCCATGCTGACCTCGCCTTCTGCAATCAAATAAACCCCTAAAGCGATAATCCCAACGGTGGACATCTGCTGTACATAAGTAGCAACGGCTCCAGCAGAAGCAGACAATAATTTAGTTTTTACTCCCCATTTAGCAATATTGCCAACTGCCTGCTCCCATTTATACTGCACTTCACTTTCAGCTCGGGCTATTTTCAATGCTTCTAGCCCAGTCAAACTTTCTATTAAAGTTGCATTTTTCTGGGCAGAAGTACGCAAAGTTTGCTCAATGGAGTCTCTCAACGGTGCTTGGATCAGATAACCATAAACACCTATTATGATGATACCAATAATGGGAATCCAAACCAGTGGACCAGCAATGACAGCTATAATCAGCAAAATAATAAAAACAAAAGGCAAATCAACTACGGCAGTAATACTGGTAGACGTAATGAAGTCTCGAATACTTTCAAACTCTTGCAGGTTTTTTGCAAACGATCCCACCGAGGTAGGATTTGCAGACATTTTTATCCCTAAAACCTGAGAAAATATTTTGGCCGACAACAAAATATCTGATTTTTTTCCTGCCAAATCAATAAAATAACTTCGCAGCATTTTTAGTAAAAAATCAAAACTAAATACAATAACGGCTCCTACTGCCAGCACCCACAAGGTATCAAATGCCTGATTAGGTACAACCCGATCATATACATTCATTACAAACAGGGGTGATGCCACTACAAAAATATTAATTAGCAGAGAAGCAAATAGTACATCCCGATAAATTTTCCAAGACCCCTTCAAAGTGTTCCAAAACCAGTGGCCTTTTTCTTCCTGAAGATGGGCAGCAGTACGCTTATCGTAGCGAAATTGCTCTTTTATAAAAAATGCGTAACCACTATAACGCTTTTCCAGTATTTGAATAGAAACCTTTTTTTCTGCGTCGCCCGCTTCTGGAAGAATTATTTTAGCTGCACCAGCCTTATGATTGACATCAACCAGTACAACTGCGGTTTGATCATCCAACAGTAATACAGCTGGTGTTACTAAAGAACTAATCGCTTTAAAAGGACGCTTAATCAAACGTGCAGATAAACCTGCCCGCTCCGCAGCACGAACAAATAAACCCGGCGTTAAGTAACCATTCTCCAGTGGTAAGCCTGCACGTAATGAGTCTTCCGAGTGAGCTCGACCAAAAATTTTAGTTAGAATAACCAGGCTAGCTAATAATGGATCAAAAAAGGTTGAGTCATCAGATGACACTTGCCAGTTTTGCTTTTTCTTTACAGCTTGAGGTTGCGCTTCAGCCATGAATAACATTCACCCTAATCATTATGTGCTACACAACACCGATTGCGACCGGTTTGTTTAGCTTCATACAGTGCTTTATCAGCACGATCAAACACCACTTTTGGGGATTCATCCCCTTCACGGCAGGCTGCTAAACCAAATGATGCAGTAATTTGCAATTTATTGCCCTGATAATGAAATGGCGCGCTTGCTATTCCTTGCCTTACACTATCCATTACACTCTTCGCATCTACAATATTAGTGTTTGGCATAATAATGACAAACTCTTCTCCCCCATAACGAGCAATAAAGTCAACTTCTCTTAACCGCTTATTAAGTTGCTTCGCAATAATTTTCAATAAGTTATCACCCGCCAAATGACCATAGTTGTCGTTTATTTTCTTAAAAAAATCAACATCAGCAACAGCAAAAACCAGTGGTTGCTGATAGCGTTTCCATCTCGCCAACTCATACCTGGCTCGCTCTTCATAGGCTTGTCGATTGGCAATGCCTGTCAGGGTGTCTTCTAGTGCTTTAGCTCGCTCTTTATAAAGGGTATTTTCTAGTTCTTTAGTTTGCGTTTCCATTTGGGAAACTCGCTGAACTAGTTGGGTGAGTTGGTCTGTAAGACTAGGCGGGTTATCCAGTTGTGTATGCTGGCTTTCTAGCGACTCTAAAACTCTATCAAGCTGATGACTAACAACTTGTTTTAAGTCTTCAAGATCTGTGGCCTGTTCTACTGAGTTTTGCAAATCACCTAAATCTTGCTGTATCAGCTGATTATATCTATCAGCCGACTCTAATGCTTGCTGATAATCAGCCTGTGCCTCAACTGCAGTACTTTGAAACGTATGAAGTCGCTCGTTTAAGGTTTTTAAATAATGCTCAAACTCAGTTTTTATTTCACCGATAGTTGCCAGAATAATAACATTGACCGTTTCTAGTGCTGGTACCAATTCAAACCAGGAGAGCCCTTGCTCGGTCTTTTTTTTCAAATACTGCGAATCATCAACCACCGACTCAGGAACGGTCAGCTGGTTAAGCAGCAAAGCAAGACACTCCCCCACATGCTCAATAATAGTCGTAAATTTTTGCTCTAAAGCCGATACCTGCTCAGACTCTTGCATTTGAGCAAATCTCTGTTCACTCACTTCTGCTGGCTCTGTAGGTGCTACTTGCTGATCAGGCTGTACAGCTATTGTCTTATCAGCTGCCTCCAGCTGCCTGGTTGTCACTTCATCACTGACTTGCTTATCTTCACTGGAATCATGCTCTGGACCTCCTGTTTCAGACTCTGCACCAAACAAACGCTGCCAAAGGCCTTTGGTAGGCTCTTTCGTGTCTGCTTCAAGGTCAGCGCTTCCCTGCTGAATCGTGGGCAATATTTCAGATACTAGCTCAGCAAACTGCTCAATTAGTTGGGGTAACTCACTATAAGAAGGACTTTGCTGTTTTATTTGTTTGCGATATTGCTTAATGTCCTTACTGGTTTGTTTTCCCAACTCAATGTTATTAAAAGCATCTAAAGCTGTTTCCAAGGCACTAATTGTCTGTTGTCGATAGTTACCTTCAATTACTGGCTCAGCAGCTTCCTGTAAGGTCTCAAGCGGGCGAGCAATATCTAAAGATAAATTTTCACCCCGTAGCGCCTTATTAAATCTTGTTAACTCAACATCTAATGCAGGATGTAACCCATGACACGCTAGATTAACTACCAATAAAGCTTTCCTTAGCTGGTTAATTTTTTCTATGGCGGTTTGTTCCAGCTTATCTAGTTCAGCCAGCTTATCAGCATATTTATTACGCCAATGTTGCGAATCTTCAGATGTTGCATTTAGTCCTGTCATAGTAAGCTCAACCCTGATGCCTGCTAGTAAAACCTCAAGATCCTAGAATCAGTATAGTCAGCTGTTTAGTAAGGCCTAAAAAAGCAAGTGTAGGGAAACTTGTTTGGTTCTTCTTAAGTAGTAACCAGGCCAAAGATAGAAAACCAGATAAAGTAGATAGAGAATAACGTGGGCTGTCTTCTATATTAACGCAATGCTCGACTTTTCAGCCTATTAATTTAGATAACTGTAGTGGAGCATTGCCTTGGTTCCTATTAAATAATACACATAAGCTGTGCGATAACAGCTTGCGGGTCATTCGATTAGTCAAACTCCACAGGGTTCTGCCTTTGGTCCGTTGAATATTAAACCTCTCTACTAGCTGACCAATGGTTGTCTCAACTCGTCGTCGTAACCGATTAAGCTGGCTCCTCCAGGATTTGGGTAAAGGATCAATCATGTTATCTCTAACCGGGGTTTCTAGCTGAAGCGATTTTAACTCTAACAATTCAGCTTTAAATTCAGCCCCCAAATAACCTTTATCCCCTAACAACATGCCTGACGGCATACCTTCTGTTAACTCCCATACAGCTTCCCTTTCGCCATCACTTGCTGGGGTTAATGTAAATCCTGCTATGGCTCCATGAAAGTCAATAATGAGGTGCCCTTCAAAGCCATAATAGGTTTCCCCCTTGGATGCACAATAGCCATACTCAGCCTCTTCTTTAAAGCGGCGGCAATTTCTTGCACGTTTAAAGTGGCTAACAGGCAAAGGAAAACCATCGACAACATGTATAGGATCATTAATAGTACCCAGCTCAGCTGTTACTTGCTTTTGTAATTGTTGTTTTATCGCCCATAAATTAGCAGCTTGTTTAGCAAACTGGCTTCTTGAGCCTATGCCTGGAAAATACGCTTTCCAATGCTCTTTGAAGTATTTCCAGATAGCGGTATCAGCATCAAGGCCTTGAAATTCACCAATTAACTCCATGGTAATGACTTCTGCATCCGACAGTGAGGGCTTAATTCCTCGCTGACGTAATCGCCGTTGTTTTAATAAATCAGTTAAAACATCATCGACCCAACAATAAGTAGTTATGATAAACTCTTCCAGTGACATTCCCTTTCCTTGATATCCCTGTTTTCGCAAACTTAGGATGGGGTTAGGGTTTGTCATTTCAAGTTATTAAAAGTCGAGCATCGCGTTAATATTAATATATTCAGCGTTATGAAAGCTTTAACTCAAGGGCTACTGGCAAATGATCAGACATTGGCATATCAACTACATTTATGTTCTTAACCTGTAAATTTTTGCTCACCAATATATGATCTAAAGCGCGGTTGGGCTGCCAGCTTGGGAAAGTATTCAGGTTATTTTGCACGGATACCAGATTAGTATTACTCAGCGGTGAGTGGTCAAGAAGCTGCTCAGCATGGGTATTCATGTCACCCATTAAGATTACTTTAGGGTGATCGCCCACCAGCTCTCGGACATAAGACAGCTGTCGATTTCTACTGCGGCTACTTAACGATAAATGCATCATTACAACTAATAATGCAGAGTTACCATGACCTAGTTTAGCGACAATAGCCCCTCTACCGGGAAATCGACCGGGAAGTTTATGGTCTTCTAAAATATCAGGATCGACTCGACTTAGCAGCCCATTACTATGTTGAGCGAGCTTACCCAGGTTACGGTTTAACTGCTGATACCAAAAAGGAAAGCCTGCTCGACGAGCCAGATACTCAATTTGGTTAATATGACCAGAGCGAATGCTACCCCCATCCGCTTCCTGAATAGCAACTAAGTCATAATCACGTAATAAGTGACTAATTCGGTTTAGATTTTCATCACGCCCATGATGAGGTAATACATGCTGCCACCCCCGGGTGACATAATGACGGTAGTGCTGAGTATTAATGCCCACCTGGATGTTAAAGCTCAGCAATCTTAGGGTGTCTTTTTCCGTTAAACAGGATTTAAATTCAGCATGCTCAGACTCAAACTCAGTGTGAGCTAGCTCAGGTGCCACTTGCACTTGAGAGGTAACAAACTGCTTTAGCGTCCTTACCGAAGTACGCAACATCTGTGGTTTCCTTCGCCATCGAGACCGACTGAACATGCTTGATTAACTACCAGCTTTAGGACATAGAAACTACTCAGCAGCTGCTGACTCTGTGCGCTTTTCCTTTACAGACTCTGTACTTTCTTGCTGTTCAGTACCGCTTTGGCTAGCCGTTGAGGTTAGCTTTCGTTCCTGTTCAACCAGGTATTCAGCCACTTCCAGCATTTTTTGCTCACCGCCTGCCATGGCTGCTCCTGTTCGGTACTTTCCATTAATAATAATAGCGGGAACTCCTGTCGCACGATAGCCACGCCCTTTAGAGCTTGCCAAGCGAAGTTGGTTAGCAACCCCAAACGACTTGTACTGTTTCATGAACTTTTCTTCTTCTACTCCAAGCTTCGCTAAAAGCTTGGCCATTTTTTCTGGTGTATCCAGTTTATTGTTATTGGTATGGAAAGCCGCAAATACTGCATCATGAGCTTTATCATCCAGCTTAAGGGCTTCTATGGCATAAAACAGTTGCGCATGCTTATTCCACAAACCACCAAAGGTTGCAGGTATTTTCACAAATTCAACATCATCAGGTAATTTAGCTGACCATGGCTTTACTAATGGCTCTAACTTATAACAGTGCGGACAGCCATACCAAAACAGCTCTGCTACCTCTATTTTTGCTGGGTCAACGGTTGGAACTGACTCAGGCAACTTAACATAGTGCTTACCTTCCTCGAACTGAGCGGCTACCGCGGCTAAAGGCATTGTCACCAATAACACAAGGGCACGGCTGAATTTTTTCACCATAGTCTGCTTCACTCCAGGTTGTTGATAAATAATGATTGTGGTTTGACAGTAGCTTTACTAAAAAGGTTGCTCTAATCAAGCAAATAGCGTTATTTTCATCAACCAATAATAATAGGCTTATTAGCTTTAGCGTTTCACGGAAGTAACCATTAACATTAAAGGCACCCCTAATATGCTCACTAAATACACATCACCAACTTTAAGTGCAAGTTTTTTCAGCTAGATTTTAACGCAATATTTGTATGCCTGGCGTGGAGTAGAACGACTAACGGCAAGAGGCAGGTCGGTAGGTTACGTTTAAAGTGGCGGAAGAACAGTTAAGCGTGATCCCTGTGCCTCCTGATTGCACAACATAACGGAAGTCCCAGGTTTGCCCTTGCAGGCCAGAGCCTAACTCATTCGTCAGTGTTGCCCGAATCGTCATTTGTGTATCACTGTCTCGAATAGCATTAGCAATACTAATATATACAGAGTCTTCCATCTTGCTAATTAGATCGGCAACCGCTAAATCCGCAGTTTGCGGCATACTACCCAAGCCAACATAAGCATCCAGTAAGTCGGCTTTACCTGTGCTGGCAAAGTTTAATATCTCTGTCGTTTTAGCGCGAATGGTGTAGTTTAAATAAGATGGAATAGCAATTGCCGCCAGAATGCCAATAATTGCTACAACAATCATTAACTCAATTAAAGTAAAGCCTGTTTGCTTAAAAGATTTCATTAATATAATAACAGTCAATAATATAAATAGAGGTTATCTACTAAGTGTAGTATTAAACATTGGATAGCGCTGATTTTGGTACCAAAAACTACTGATTAGTCGCTTCAGTTATATCACTAGCCTTACATTTGGCTATTTTATATTTCTCTATTTTTAAGGCTTTACTTAATTATTTAACTATTATATTTAACAGCCAACTACCATTGCAGGTGATGCGATAGCCTTACTTTAGAAGGAGTACCTTGTGAAAGTCATATCATCAGTTTTTATGAGCTATTGCTTAATTGCTGCTACTGCCTGGGGAGATGATCGTCAGCCAGCTATAGTTCATCTTATCCTACCCAGCAACTGGAGCATTACTGAGTCAAATATCCAAAGCAAACAAGAGAACCAAGGCAAAACTACTTATGTGGCTCAGCTTGATGATCAAGACCATTTCGAGGCTCATAAAGATCGTACTTTAAGTGTATTTGCTATTGCGGTTTCACCCAATGACGGCGATGCCCAAACACCTGTAGAGTTTCAGAAACAAACTAAATACGAAGGCACTACAGAACCTATTAAAGCAGTCTATGAGATAAAGATTGCGGGAGAACAGTTTGCTGTTTCGGAAACCAAAACAGTCCTACAAAAATACGAAACCATTGAGAAAAATTATGTTGCCTTTAAAGGCCCTTGGGTAGTTGAAGCCATGGTCGTGTGTGCGGTAAGAGAAAGCTGTGTGGAGTTTGAACAGGTTCTATCAAAAATAGAGCTAGGGCCAAAAGAGCAAGAGTAAGCGTTTTACATTGCTTGTTGCTGATAGGCCTAGAACATAAGAAAGGGTGCTGGTAAGCGCCCTTTCTTATGTGTCATTCAAAACCAGATACTACTTGTACAAACCTTGTACATAGTAAGAAAGAGCCTGAATCTCTTTATTGCTTAATTTTTCAGCAACTGCCCGCATAATTTTACTGTCACCGTCATTGGTTCGATCGCCTTCACGGAAGTCTGTTAGCTGCTTAGCAATATATTTAGCATGCTGCCCTGCCAAGTGCGGGAACCCAGCATACGCATTACCTTTGCCCGTTGGCATATGGCAAGCTGTACAGGCGGGTATTCCTTTCTTCAAGTCACCTGCACGGTAAATTCTTTCAGCTAGCTTTAAGTCAACCGTACCTTTACTGTCTTTTGGCTCAACTTTACTTTTTGGTACCACGCTTAAAGGCGCTGATTGACTAGCATAAAAAGCGGCAATATCAGCAATATCCTGCTCAGATAAGTTATCTGTCATGCCTGTCATTTCCAGCACAACCCGCTTTTTGCTCTTAATATCAGTAATTTGTTTGATTAAGTAACGCTCACCTTGCCCTGCAAGGTTGGGGAAGTTATCTGCAGCACTAACACCAGTTGGCCCATGACAGGCACCACAAACAGCCGCTTTCTCTTTTCCTGCGTTCTTGTCACCAGCGGCATGGGCCAGGCCTGTCACACCGATTGTCAACATCACGCCTATCAAAACTTTTTTCATCAGCTAATCCAAACTTTATTACGTTGATATTGCAGTACACCCAGCCCGGGCTACACGACAGTTTATCAAGTATGTTAACAGTAGCCCTGTTTACTAAAGCTATACTTTTTGTATTAGCTATGCACTACCAAGACCTTTGTTAAGCAATTTTTTATAGACCATAGACGATGAGTCAGTCGGCAGTATCACTATTTCATCACCTACTATGGCAAATCGGCGCCATTATATACTATTCTCTGCCGCAACGTGAACGCTGTCCGAGCCCGAATACTTCATAAAGTTATGTATAATCTCGCTTGCCCCTAGATTCTGCAGGCAATACTCTGTTAGGCGCTCGTAATTCAACCCAGTATTATTATGTAGCTGACGACCAATATGACTGAGCCAAATCAAAGCAATCTTATCAACTTCCAAAAAGCACAATTTTTAACCAGCGCCAGTAATTTATCCCAATGCCCTGAAGATACTGGTTATGAGGTTGCCTTTGCAGGCCGTTCCAATGCTGGAAAGTCTAGCGCACTTAATACTTTAACTGGCTCCAAAAAATTAGCCCGAACCAGTAAAACGCCAGGTCGCACCCAGTTGATTAATTTTTTCTCCATTTCTGATCAACAGCGCTTAGTTGATTTACCCGGTTATGGTTATGCCAAAGTACCTGAAGAAATGAAAAAGCAATGGCAGTATCACCTGGAGCAGTACTTAAGCCAGCGCCAGTGCTTAATGGGTATAGTACTAATGATGGATATTCGTCATCCACTAAAAGAGTTTGATTTGATGGTGATGCAATGGTCCAACTCTTGTGAAATGCCATTACATATTCTGCTCACTAAAGCCGATAAGTTGAAATACGGAGCAGCCAAGCAAGCGTTGAATAAACTGCAGTCAATTATTGGCAGTTACCATAACCCAATGAGTGTTCAACTGTTTTCAGCATTAAAGAAAACAGGTGTCGATGAATTACGGGTGAAACTGTCGGGATGGTTGCAGGAGGATTAGACTGATAAAGAATTAGCACTATCCAGCCCCCCCCCTTTAGAGGCTGTCGCAAAAGGGTGTTTAAAATAAGTCTAGTGTCCAATAATGAGCAACAGGCCATTCTTCCGCCGCTCTTGAAATGCCATCCCTGGCCTATCAAGAGCTAAAGCAACAGCCATATTGCAGCTTTAGAATACCCTGTTACTCCATATCCGCTAACTTTTGTGACAATTTCCAATAAAACAGAAAGCCTAGTTTTTAACCAGTCCTCTCTAAACACAATCCATATAGTTCATCATCTATCTTAATAGATAATATTTCACTCCACCAAGCATCCCTCACAACTCCCACACAAAGAAAAAGCCTATCAAAAACAGCTATATAGCCTCAAAGCCCTATGTTGGCACAATAACTGCCTGCAGAAATATCAGAAATTAAGAATTAAAGCTTTTAGTTAAGTAGTAACAGGTTTTATGACAGATTCAAATTTACCAAAACACACTATCGAAATTCCTGAGCTTTCCCTGGTCATGTTAATGGGGGCATCTGGCTCCGGTAAGTCTACCTTTGCTAAGCAGCATTTTTTACCAACAGAAATTATCTCTTCCGATTTTTGTCGTGGTTTAGTGGCTGACGATGAAAATGACCAAAGCGCATCAAAAGAAGCTTTTGAGGTTTTGCATTTAATCGCCGATAAGCGCCTACAGCGAGGGCTGCTTACCGTTATTGATGCTACCAATGTACAGGCTGAAGCAAGAAAATCATTACTAAAAATTGCCAAAGCCAATCATTGCTTGCCTGTAGCTGTGGTTTTAAATACTCCTGAAAAAGAATGCCATGAGCGAAATCAGTCTCGACCTGATCGTCAATTTGGTCCTCATGTAGTTCGCAACCAAGCCAGACAATTAAGAAGTTCGTTAAAACGACTGAAAAAAGAAGGCTTTCGTCATACCTATGCATTAAGTCCAGAGCAAGTTGAAAAAGCACAGATTAAGCGAGTACCACTTTGGACTAACAAAAAATATGAACAAGGACCGTTTGATATTATTGGCGATATTCATGGCTGTTTCGATGAATTAATAATATTACTGGAAAAGCTGGGCTATCAAATTACTCAAACTGATAATCACAAGCTTACTTTCCAGGTAACAGCCCCTGAAGGCCGCAAAGTTATATTTTTAGGCGACTTGGTTGACCGTGGACCGAAAAGCAACCATGTATTAAGACTGGTAATGGATATGGTGGCCCAGAATGCCGCTATTTGTATTCCTGGCAACCATGAAAATAAATTACTGCGAAAACTATCTGGCAAAAATGTCAATTTAAGTCATGGCTTGGCTGAAACTATGGAACAATTGGCTGAAGAAACACCGGAATTTATTGAAAAAGTGAAAGACTTTATCAATAGCCTGGTTAGCCACTTTGTTCTAGATGATGGCAAGCTGGTGGTTGCTCATGCAGGAATGAAAGAAGCCTATCAAGGCCGCGGTTCTGGTACCGTTCGCTCATTCGCTTTATATGGTGAAACCACAGGCGAAAAAGACGAATACGGTTTACCTGTGCGTTATAACTGGGCTAAGGATTATCGCGGTAAAGCACTGGTCGTATATGGTCATACCCCAGTACCTGAAGCTGAGTTTTTTAATAACACTATTTGTTTGGATACAGGTTGTGTATTTGGTGGTGAATTAACTGCGATGCGCTACCCAGAAAAAGAGCTATTAAGCGTACCGGCAAAACAGGTTTATTATGAGCCATCTACGCCTTTAAATCCTGAGTCATCATTATCTTCTCAGCAACAGGATGACGAAGTTTTAAATATTGAAGACGTCACAGGCAAACGCTTTATCAAAACCAGCATTAAGAATTCAATTTGTGTAGAGCCTTACTATGCAGCGGCAGCGTTAGAGCAATTAAGTCGCTTTACTGTACATCCTAAGTGGTTAAATTATTTGCCACCGACGATGTCACCTTGTGCCACCAGTGAATTACCTGAATTATTGGAGCACCCACAAGAAGCTTTTGATTATTACGAAAGTCAGGGTGTACTACAGGTAGTTTGTGAAGAAAAACATATGGGCTCTCGGGCAATTGTGCAAGTATGTAAGACAGCTGACGTTGCAGAAAAACGGTTTGGTATCACATCAGGTGAACAAGGAATTTGTTACACCAGAACTGGCCGACGCTTTTTTAATGACAAGCAGTTAGAAGCTGAATTTATCGATCAAGTGGCTAACAGCGTTGCTCAAGCAGGTTTATGGGATGAGTTAAATACCGACTGGATGACATTAGACTGCGAATTAATGCCCTGGTCTGCCAAAGCGATGGAATTAATCAGGCAGCAATATGCCTCTGTGGGTAGTGCAGCTAATGCTATTTATCCAGCAATAGCTGAAACTTTAAAAAAAGCAGAAAACCGTGGCCTAACAGTAAAGACCCTGTTACAAAAAACAACAGCTGCCGTAGAAAATGCGAAAGCATTTCGTGAGTCTTATCAGCACTATTGTTGGCCTGTGAATGGATTAGCTGATATCAAACTAGCCCCCTTCCATATCATGGCTACCGAAGGTGCAGTGCATAGTGATAAAGATCATCTATGGCATATGAGTTTAATAAAGCAACTGGCTGATAACAGTAATGGGTTGCTTCAAGCCACTGCATATAAAGTAGTGGATTTAACGTTAGTCGATGAGCAGAAACAGGCTATCGATTGGTGGCACCGTTTAGTCGCCAATGGCGGTGAAGGTATTGTAGTCAAACCCATGGAATTTATCTGTAAAGGTGAAAATGGGTGGGTTCAACCGGCGTTAAAAGTCAGAGGACCAGAATATTTACGCATTATTTATGGGCCTAATTATTCAATGCCAGAGCATTTACATGAATTAAAAAAACGTAGTTTGGGTAAGAAACGTCGTTTAGCTTTGAGAGAGTTTGCCCTTGGTATTGAAGCACTTGAACGCTTTGTTAAGAAAAAACCATTGCGTGAAATTCATGAATGCATTGTTGGGTTAGTGGCCTCGACGACAGAACCAGTTGACCCCAGATTATAAGTGGTAAAGAAGAATGTTATTGAATATCACTCTACATAAAAATCAGGCTGCTAACTATCAGCCTGCCGACTTAGGCTTTTTACTGCATAAGCACCCGGATAAAGTTCAGGAGTTTGAATTAAGCTATGGCAAAGCCCATGTGCTTTATCCTGAGTTAACTGAACAATTTTGTACTGCCAGTTTACTAGTGGAAGTTGATCCTATTAACCTGGTTCGTAGTTTTAAAGGGCCTGCCAGTAACCGTCAGCTGGAACAATATGTTAATGATCGGCCTTATGTGGCCAACTCTTTTTTAAGTGTGGCTATTGCTAAAATATTTCGCTCTGCTATGGCAGGGCAATGCCAGAATAAACCTGAATTGGCTGAAGCAAAACTACCATTTACTATAGAGTTAGCCGCTTTACCCTGCCGTGGTGGCACAGAATTATTAGAAAAACTGTTCAAACCACTAGGCTATGAGATTACTGCGGAAGCAATCGGGCTAGATGACCAATTTACCGAGTGGGGTGATAGTCATTATTTTAAAGTTAAACTAACTAATCAGTGTCGTTTAGCAGATTTATTATCTCACCTTTATGTGTTGATTCCTGTACTAGATAAGGACAAGCATTACTGGATCAATGAAGAAGAAATCGAAAAGTTATTACGCAAAGGTGGCGACTGGTTAAAACTGCATCCTGAGAAGTTTTTAATTATTCGCCGCTATTTAAATTTTAGGCAGCGTTATACACGTTTGGCTATTAACCAATTAACTACTGAAGTAGCAGCAAATAATACAGCGGATAATCAGGAAGAAAAAATTGAAAAGCCATTAAGCTTAAATAAACAACGGATTGACCAAGTATTAACAACTCTGGTCAGTTTGCCAGTAAAAAAAGTGCTCGATATAGGTTGTGGTGATGGCAAGCTATTAAAGCAATTATTTAATAGCAAGCAATTCACCCAAGCAACAGGTTTGGATGTATCCAGCCAAGCCTTGGCTATTGCAGAAAACAGATTAAAACTGGATAGGCTGCCCGAACACCAACAAGCACGGGTTAATCTATTACATGGCTCGCTGTTATGCCGTGATGCGAGAATTAAAGACTTTGACGCCATTTGCTGTATAGAAGTAGTTGAGCATGTTGATGAAGACAGATTACCAGCGTTAGAAAAAGTGTTATTTGATTATGCCAAAGCACCTTATATTATAGTCACAACACCTAATAGCGAATATAACCAGCGATTTGGTTTAGAGCCTGGACAAGTACGCCACCCTGATCATCGTTTTGAATGGTCAAGACAGCAATTTACTGAATGGACGCGACTTATCGCTGATAAATATCACTATAATGTAACTGTTTCAGGTCTTGGCGAGGTTGATCAAGAGCTAGGGCAACCAACACAAATGGCAGTTTTTACCCTTCACGAATGATTTTTAGGCTTTGTTATCTTCGCTCCTCACCCCAGTCACTTAGTTTACCTAAGCTCCTGGGGCCTCGTCGCTTGATGCCTCGCCTAAATTATCCTTCGCTGAGGGTAACATGAGTCAACTTAAATAATAGCTTTAGAATTTCACAAAAAAGTGATAATAAAATGAGTAGTACAGTAGCGAAATTAAGATCAAAAAATTTACTCAAAAACTCACCAAAATTTTTGGAAAGCAATATCCAATATGAAGTAATAATGGGCTCTGTGGCTTATGGTGTTTCCAATGATACTTCTGATATGGATATTTATGGATTTGCAATCCCCATGAAAACCGATATTTTCCCTCACCTTGCGGGGGAAATCGTCGGCTTTGATGAACCTAAGCAACGGTTTGAGCAATTTCAACAACACCATATAAAAGACCCATCAGCTATGGGTGGTAAAGGCCGAGAATACGATATCTGTATCTATTCAATAACCAAATATTTTCGGTTATTAATGGACAACAACCCTAATATCGTCGACTCCTTGTTTGTGCCGCGTAATTGCATACTACATACGACACCTATTGGTGAAAAAGTACGGGAAAATCGCCACCTATTTTTACATAAAGGCTGCTGGGCAAAATTTAAAGGTTATGCTTATTCGCAAATGCATAAGTTAAAAACCAAAGAGCCCATTGGTGGCAGAAAAGCTATCTTAGAAACCTATGGTTACGATGTAAAATTTGCTTATCATGTCGCTCGCTTATTATTGGAAGTTGAACAGCTATTACTGGAAGGAGACTTGCAATTAAGCCGTCATGCAGAACAGCTTAAATCCATCCGCCGTGGTGACTGGAGCCTATTAGAGTTAGAAGAATTTGTGGCCAGTAAAGAAAATGCACTGGAGCAATTGTTTTTAAAATCGGTATTACCAGACAAGCCAGACAAAACCCTGATCAAACAACTACTGATTGAGTGCTTAGAAATGCACTATGGTTCTTTGGAAGGCGCTATCCATTTGGATAAATCAGAAATTAGGCAGGCTTTAGAACAGATACAAGCTTTAACAGGACGGTTGATTAACTCAATTTAAAACCTCTTGAGCCAGAAACCTTCTTTATTCGGCTCATAAATTTGCCTGATTTGAGCCGAATACAGCTAAGGTTCGGCTCAAATCAGAAAATTACGCAACTGATTCAAGCCTTACAACTCAACCAACTCCATAATTCCATCCATTTCCACTGCCACTCCTTTTGGTAATTCAGCAACACCGATAGCGGCTCTGGCCGGGTATGGCTCTTCAAAATAACGGGCCATAATTTCATTCACAGTGGCAAAGTTACTCAAGTCTGTCAGGAAAATATTGAGTTTAACAATATCCTGCAACGTTCCACCCGATGCTTCGGCCACGGCTTTTAGGTTTTCAAAAACTTGTATAGCACTTGCTTCAAAGCTGTCTGCTACTACTTCCATAGTTTCTGGATTTAAAGGAATCTGGCCAGATAAGTAAACAGTAGTGCCCACTTTTACGGCTTGTGAATAGGTACCAATTGCAGCTGGGGCTTTATCAGTGCTGATAATTTGTTTATTACTCATGTTCACTCCAATTCTTTTTCTCTATTGTAACTACATATTTATTGTTGAAATTGATACCCAAAACGAAGGTTTTTTAGGCGAGGCCGTCAAACGACGAAGCCCTAGGAGCCTATAAGTAATAGGTGGCTAGGGTGAAGAGAGCTGACAACAAAGCACTTGTGCCCTAGGGGTATAAAAAGCATTCGTGAAGGGTATCAGCCTTTAATGCGTGATATTGATGTTACCCCTTTAATCGCTCGCAATTTTTTAATTGTACGAGCAAGGTGCACTCGGTCGTTCACATTAATTAACAAGTGAATAACGCTAAACTGCGCATCACGTTCTTCCATACTAATTTTTTCGATATTTGCATCGGTAGCAGTAATGGTTGTTGCCAGTGTGGCGACTATACCCCGCTGATGTTCCAGCTCAACTTTCAGTTCAACAGAAAACTCGCCAGATACATTTTTATCCCACTCTACTTCCAGACACCTTTCTGGATTATGCCGCATTTCAACGATATTACGGCATGAGTCAGTATGAATAACCATACCTCGCCCAGAACTGACATGCCCCACCACAGGATCACCTGGTATTGGGTGGCAGCACTTAGCAAAGCTGAGCACCATACCTTCTGTCCCCCTGATTGTCAGCGGCTGTTCTTTACCACTGGTTTCCAACTGGCTTTTCTCATCTTGCACAGCCAGGTGTCTGGCAACTAAATATGCCATTCGATTACCTAAGCCAATATCCTGTAACATCTCTTCTTTAGATTTAAAGCCAAATTCTTTTAGAGAGTTTTGGATTTGCTCTTCGCTTAGTTTATCTACAGTAGTTTCAAAGCTTGCTAATGCTTTATTTAATAGCCGTTTACCCAGGGCAATGGATTCTGAAAAACGCTGCTGTTTCAGGAAGTGGCGAATATTTGCTCTTGCCTTACCAGTAATAACAAAGCTCAGCCAGGTGGCATTAGGTCGGGCACCAGGCGCAGTAATAATTTCGACTGTTTGGCCGCTTTGCAGTGGCTGGCTTAATGAAGCCAATTTTCTGTCTATACGACAGGCAACGCAGGTTTTACCTACATCAGTATGCACTGCGTAAGCAAAATCAACAGGAGTTGCACCTTTTGGTAACTCCATAATATTGCCTTTCGGGGTAAATACATAAACCTCGTCAGGAAACAGGTCAATTTTTACGTTTTCAATGAACTCTAACGAGCTACCAGCATTTTTCTGTAGCTCCAGCATACCTGATAGCCAGCGACGAGTTCGGGCATGACTACCATTTAATGCTTCATCATCCGACTTATACAACCAATGGGCAGCAATGCCATTATTGGCCATATCTTCCATTTCTTGCGTGCGGATTTGAATTTCAATGGGCACACCATGCATACCAAACAATGTAGTGTGCAATGACTGGTAACCATTAGCTTTGGGGATAGCAATATAGTCTTTAAACCGCCCAGGGAAAGGTTTGTATAAATTATGAACCGCACCTAGTACACGATAACAGTCGTCTACGCTATCTACAATAATACGAAATGCATAAACATCCATAATCTCAGAAAAGGATTTACGCTGATTTCGCATTTTTTTATAAATGCTATAAAGATGCTTTTCACGACCAATAACATCTGCGCTAATATCATGTTCTCCAAGTCGGCCACTAATCGCATGCTGAATTTTATTAACCAGTTCTTTACGATTACCTCTGGCCCTAATAACAGCCTGACGAATTAAAGTCGCCCGCATTGGGTGCATTGCCTGGAAGCCAAGCTCTTCAAATTCTACCCGGATATTATTCATACCCAGACGGTTGGCAATGGGCGCATAAATTTCCAAGGTTTCTTTAGCAATACGACGACGCTTATCTGGACGTAACACCCCTAGTGTTCGCATATTATGCAGCCGGTCAGCCAGCTTAACCAAAATAACCCGAATATCTTTGGCCATGGCCAGAGCCATTTTTTGAAAGTTTTCAGCTTGCTGTTCAGCTTTAGACTCAAAATGCATTTGAGTCAGTTTACTCACACCATCAACCAACTCACCTACTGTTTCACCAAACTGTTCAGCAATTGCCTGTTTTTCGATTGCAGTATCTTCGATGACATCATGAAGCATGGCTGCCATCAGGCTTTGATGGTCCATGTGCATATTGGCAAGTATGTTGGCAACCGCCAGCGGATGGGTAACATAAGGCTCACCACTACGGCGGCGCTGCCCAAAGTGAGCCTGCTCCGCATAGTAATAAGCTCGACGAACACAGTGAATCTGGCTACGATCGAGATATGTATAAAGTCGCTCAGCTAATGCATCAATGGTTGGCAATAGTCGCCTCCTGATCTTCTGCAAAAATACGACAGCAGCAACCACAACTAAACCAAAAGGTTAATTTGCACATAAGACCCATACTTTCTTTACCCTGGGGCTGCAAAGTGTAGTGTTGCGACACCCTCCTTTCTTACAGGGTTTAATTAATAGACACCAAACTCCAACCATAAGTTGATGCGGGGTTAGCCGTTTTCAGCACCCATGCCATCAGCCTGCTTATCCTGCTCTTCAAGCATATCTCGCTTGATTAAGCCTGCTGAGATTTCTCTTAATGCCATTACTGTTGGTTTGTCATTTTCCCAATCCAACAAAGCATCTTTACCACCAGTGGCAAGTTGGCGTGCCCGTTTGGTAGCAACCATTACCAACTGAAAGCGGTTATCTACATTATCAAGACAATCTTCCACAGTGACTCGAGCCATGACCTACTCCCAATATCCCAAATATCAATAAAAGCTACTTAATTCAGACAGCCCAAAAGGTATTCTTTTCAAGGCGCCCAATATAAAAAAATAGCCACTCAGTTTACTTAATCACCAGCTATTATGACAAGAGTTCAGTCAGTAATTGCTGATGTCTCATCTGTTGTTTAGTTAATTGCTGCCGGCTTGCTATCACAATAGCCTGCAGTTGTTGCAATGCCTGATCAAAGTCATCATTCACCACTAAGTAGTCATACTCGACATGGTGGGTCATTTCATCTACAGCAGCAGCCATTCGTTTGTTGATCACACCTTCATTATCTTGCCCCCGCTTTTCCAGACGATCCTGTAGCGCTGCTTTTGATGGAGGTAAAATAAATATACTCATTGCATCAGGTAACAACTCCCTAACCTGCTGAGCACCCTGCCAATCTATTTCTAAAATAACATCTATTCCATTAGCTAATTTCTGCTCAACCCATTGCTGAGAGGTACCATAGTAGTTACCAAACACATTAGCACTTTCCAGAAAAGCAGATTGATTAAGCATCTGTTGAAATTGTTCAACACTGACAAAATGATAATTAACACCATCTTGCTCACCAGGACGCTGTGATCGAGTCGTATGAGATACCGACACACAAATATCCTTGGTCTTTTCTATAAGTGCATTTACCAAACTGGTCTTTCCTGCACCAGAAGGCGCAGAAATAATAAATAGGGTTCCGATACTTTTGCTCATCTTACTCAATGTTCTGGACCTGCTCTCGCATTTGTTCAATGAATACTTTCAGATTAACTGCACATTGGGTAGTGTCTGCATTGATTGATTTCGAGGCTAAAGTATTGGCTTCTCGATTCAGCTCTTGCATCAAAAAGTCAAGGCGACGACCAACCGCTTCTTTAACATCTAGCACCCGTCGTACTTCTGTAATATGCGTTGCTAAACGATCCATTTCTTCGTCAACATCCGCTTTTTGCGCCATTAACACGAGTTCTTGCTCAAGCCGGTTAGAGTCTATTTCAACTTTGGCCTCTTCCAGCCGCTGAACTATTTTTTCCCGCTGGATTTTTATCAAGGCTGGCATCATCGCTCTCACACTGCTGACTTCTTGTTCTATTTGTGTCAGCCGTTTTAAGATAAACTGCTTTAATTCTAGCCCTTCCCTACTGCGGGTTTCATTTAAACTAACAACGGCTTGTTCAAACTCAGCAAGTGCCGTTTGGTGAATACTGGTCAAATCAATTTCCTGCTGTTGTAGTACACCTGGCCATTCTAATACTGATAATGGTGCCACAGGCGTAACATTAGGAAACAGCCGCTCAATCTGACGACAGGCTTTTGCAATGTTTTTTGCTAGTGGCTCATTAATTGACAGCTCACTTTCTTGGTTTACTACTAAGTCATAGCGCAAAAAACACTCTACTTTCCCACGCGATAAATGCTTACGGATTATTTCTCGAAGCGCAGGTTCAGTTTCACGAAAGGCTTCTGGTAGCCTAAGTTGAGGCTCTAAATATCGATGGTTAACCGAGCGCAGCTCCCAGACCAGAGATCCCCAGGCTTGCTTGGTTTCACGCCGCGCATAGGCGGTCATGCTTCGGGTCATAATAACGTCCCAAATCAGCTTTAAAATTTTTATTCTAACCTGAACATATAACTATAGAGTAGAGCTTGTTGACGTTTATCTGAAAGTCCCCCCCAATCAACAAGTTTGTAACCACAAACTTTTGAGCAACCTTGTTATAATCTGGAAGAAAACAACCAAGAGCCAACACCCCAACAACACTTCTCTCTTTTTATAATAGCCAGCACTTCCTATATAATACCCACCTAGTTTTTCAATTGAGTGTCGCTTTAAACGACAACCTTTCCCACCTGTTAGCCTATTGTAAGGAACCCCTATGCGTCCCAGCGGCAGATTATTTGATCAGTTACGCGCAGTAAAAATCACTCGAGAATATACTAAACATGCCGAAGGCTCTGTATTGGTTGAGTTTGGTGACACTAAGGTCATTTGTAATGCTTCAGTAACTGAAGGCGTACCTCGGTTTTTAAAAGGACAAGGGCAAGGCTGGGTAACTGCAGAGTATGGCATGCTGCCTCGCTCTACTAATGAGCGAATGGGCAGAGAAGCTTCCAGGGGCAAACAAGGGGGACGCACATTAGAAATTCAGCGACTCATTGGCCGATCCTTGCGTGCAGCAATTGATCTAAAAAAACTCGGAGAGTTCACCATTCAACTGGATTGCGATGTTATTCAAGCTGATGGTGGCACTCGAACGGCTTCTATTACTGGTGCCTGTGTAGCAATGGTGGATGCCATTCGTTATTTACAGCGTAATAAACAACTGACAACTGACCCACTTAAGCAGTTGATCGCCTCTGTATCAGTTGGTGTATACCAAGGACAGCCGGTGCTAGACCTTGATTACATTGAAGACTCAAATGCCGAAACCGATATGAATGTAGTGATGACTGAGAGTGGTGGGCTAATAGAAGTACAAGGAACAGCTGAAGGTGCGCCATTTAATCGTGCAGAAATGAACCAAATGCTTGATCATGCGGAACAAGGTATTGCCCAGCTGATTGAACTACAACGACAAAGCTTGGCAGAGTAGTTGCTGATAGGTAGTTGTTGATAGATACCTTTTTAATAAACGCTTTTTGATGTCTTTTCGATAATGCTGGAAAAGTAGAGGGTGACCTTTCCTCTACTTTTCACAGCTGATTAAGTCATTAGTTCCCAATCGTAGTCAACTATAACCGGTGCATGACTGGAAAATGCCTGTCCTGCATAAATACCCGCACTTAGCACGGTATGGCGCATACCTTGTGTGGCTAGGGTATAGTCATAACGACAACCCTGGTTTTTCTCTTTTGCCTCAGCTGAAGGCCACCAACTATACTTACCTGCTTCCCGATCCACTTCACGATAAGTATCAAGTAAGCCGACTTCATCATTTAAGTAGCTTAGCCAGTTACGTTCCTCTAACAGAAAACCACTCTGCTCCTGTTGTGTTCGCCAGTCAGCCACATCAATTTTCTGATGGGCAATATACCAGCTGCCACAAATCAAAAATTCTCGCCGCTTGCGCTTTTGCTTTTCAAGATAGCTAGCATATTGCGTTAAAAAGTGCTGTTTATCCGCCAGACTATACTTATTATTTAAACCACTGACTTGCTGAGAGACCGCATCAGGTAGTAACAAGCTGGCAATACTAACTTTGTCAAAGTCAGCTTGAATATAGCACCCTGCATTGTCTGCTAGCTCAAATCCTAAACCTCTGATAATAGCCTTCGGTGGAATTCGGCTATAAATAGCAACACCTCCAACAGAGGCGTCAGCCGCTGAAAAACAGTAAGGCTCATAATCCTTCAAGTTAAAGTCACTGGTCTCGATTTGATATTCATCGGCATTGGTATTTTGCAAGCAAATAATATCGGCATCTTGCTGGGCCACCCATGTAAAAAAACCCTTTTCCTTTGCCTTTTGAATACCTTCTAAATTAAAGCTGATAATCCTCATACGTAGCCCCTTTTTAAAGGAGGGTGTATGATACCTGAGATGTTGCCTTTGCAGAAATAGCGTGTTAACCAGAGCTTGTAGTTGATCAATTGAAGAGCACACTATTAGTGAATTATGGTCTTTACTGAATGATAGCTACAGGTATTACAATAGTGTTAATTTAATTTTTGTAGTAGTTATGCAGGTTATTACTGTTAAATCCATGGCAGTAACACTTGTTCAACGAACTGTGCAACTTTTAACGCTCACATTCCCCTACCTTCTTAAGCCATAATCACTATGTAAAAGGTGCCTGTTTCTGCCTAAGCTTTAAGTAAAGGGGAAGATAAAACCTGGGAAGCTTATGGAAAACTATCAACAAGCATTCATCGAATTCGCTATTAAACACAATGTTTTACGGTTTGGTGAATTCACCTTGAAATCCGGTCGTATCAGCCCTTATTTTTTTAATGCCGGACTTTTTAACACTGGCCAGGCTCTTGCCCAACTAGGCCAGTTTTATGCTGCAGCATTACAGTCAACTAACCTCTCTTTTGATGTCATCTTTGGGCCTGCTTATAAAGGCATTCCTTTAGCAGCTAGCACTACTGTTGCACTCGCTAACGACTATAACAAAGACTTCCCCTTTGCATTCAACCGAAAAGAAGCCAAAGACCACGGTGAAGGTGGAACAATAGTGGGAGCCCCATTAAAGGGTAAGGTGCTTATTATTGATGATGTTATTACTGCGGGCACTGCTATACGAGAGGTCATGTCTATTATTGAAGCAGCAGGCGCTGAACCAGCTGGCGTATTAATTGCTTTGGATAGACAAGAAAAAGGCAAGGGAGAGCTATCTGCCATCCAGGAGGTTGAAAAAGACTTTGGTGTTCCTGTGCTTAGCATTGTGAACCAGTTACAAATTCTCGAATTTGTTAAACGCGATGAGAATTTAATAGAATATGCTAATGCCATTGACGATTATCGTTTACGTTATGGCATAAACAACTAATGTAGTCTAAGGGCAATAAAGTTGGAAGTTTCTCTGCAATTCTCAAGGTGGTGCCTTGCAATTTCACTAGTTTGTCAGCTGCTTGTTAGCTCAGTAGAGGCTGAAAGCCGACGCTTTTATAAATATAAAAACGAGCAGGGTCAAACGGTTATCAATAGTAGTATACCGCCCAAGTATGCGAAGAAAGGGTATACGGTTATTGACACTAGAGGCCGAGTATTACAAGTCGTGGCTCCTGAGCTTACCCAGGAGCAAATTTTGGAAAAAAAGCAACGGGAGTTGCTAGAGCAAGCCAAACGAGAACAGGAAGAACAGCAAAAACAGGCAGATCAGACTTTATTGCGATTGTATAGTTCAGCTGAAGATGTTGAGCGAGCCATGGAACGACAGCTCAACGAAATTAGCGGACGGATTGGCGTCATTCAAGGCAATATTGAGCGCTTACAAAAACAAAAAGCTGACAAGCAAGCCAGAGCAGCCAATATTGAACGAGCAGGACGAACTGTACCCAAACAATTGTTAGATTCGATTAAAGAGCAAGAGCAAGAAATAGCTGGCTTATTAAAGCAGGTTGAAGACAAGCGAAAAGAGCAAGAACAAGCGAAGACCAAATTTGCACAGGATGCATACAGATTAAAAGTCCTACTTGGGCTGGAGCAGGCAAACGGCTCTAAAGCAGACAATGGTGTCAAGGTGGCCAAACAAGACTTACTGGGAAACTGGAAATCTACTCAAACTGCAGAAGACAAACATGAGTGGGTTCTCAATCCAAAAGGCACTTTTACCTGGATGAGAAAAATGCTCACAGGTGAGCGAGTTGTACTGGATGGCAAATGGAAGTTACGTAACCAAAACCAGTTAGTTTTTAATGTAAAGCTTGAGCAAAAAACTGATAAAAGTGGAACTACTACAACCTCAAAACAAAGTAAAACCTTATACATAGGCCTTACATCATATAAAAATAATAAAATCACAGTCCAATATAGTAATCAGCAAGTCATCCTACAAAAACAATAAGAAATGTGTTGGGTATTTTTACAAAAAAAGGCTAGTTATTATGCTCTATTAAAGGGGTATAAACAGGTATAAGACAGATCAAGGGACTTCTGAACCAAACAAAAGTCCCTTTTGTTTTGAGTAACATGCAAGCGAATGAATAATCAGCTATTCGCTTTTAAATACCGCACTGGCTAACAGCGGCCACTGATCTGACCAAAACTCAGTAGGCGGACGCTTAAACTCACTACGTACATATTGGCTAATTCGCCCCTCAGCGGCTGCCAGTAATAAATTAGCTCCACCAGTGAGAGTAAGATTGGTACGCAACCCTTCTCTAACTTCTGCTTCACGAATTATTTGTTTTAGCTGGGTTTCAAGACGATCAAATAACTGAATCACTCTATTTCTTAACCGTGCTGTTTCACCTGCCAAAGCATCACCCGTCAATATTCGTGTAATTCCCGGGTTTTTCTCAGCAAATGCAAGCAGCATGCTTAATATTTTTTCACATCGCCTGATTGCAGTTTGTTCTTCATTAACAATTAAATTAATTCGAGAAAAAATAGTTTCTTCAATAAATTCAATCAACCCTTCAAACATCTTTGCTTTGCTGGGGAAATGCCGATAAAGCGCTGCTTCTGAAACCCCAACTTCCTTAGCTAACTTTGATGTTGTTATCCTCGCTCCTGGACTGGTTTCTAACATAGTTGCCAAGGCTTGAAGAATTTGTTCTTTGCGCGAGGTTTTTCTTGTCTTATCCATTATCACCTTATTTCTACATTATTAGTTTATGTTTTTCATGGTGAGGTGTCTTACTATCCACTATCCCTGACTACAAGGCAATCCTGATAGTTGCTAGCCAATTAAAGGCTAATGCAAATTACACTAGCCCATTTTAAATTAGTTGATTAGGGTCCCAACCCCTTCATTAGAAAAAATTTCTAATAACACCGCATGGGTTTGACGCCCGTCAACTATATGAGCGCTTTTGACGCCATGTTTTACTGCACTTAATGCACAGCGAACTTTTGGCAGCATCCCCCCATGAATTGTCCCGTCGGCGATCAAGTAGTCGACGTCTTCCGTGCTGAGCTGCGTCAGTAGCTGCCCTTGCTTATCCAGCAAGCCAGCAACATTGGTTAATAACATTAACTTTTCGGCGTTTAGCACTTCGGCAATTTTTCCGGCTACCAAATCTGCATTAATGTTGTAGGAAATCCCCTCTTCATCAACGCCAATTGGAGCAATCACCGGAATATAATCACTGGCTATCAGCGTATCAATCAGGTCAGTCTTAATTGATTTGACTTCCCCAACATGGCCAATATCAATGATTTCAGATGTGTTGGTTTCAGGTGACTGACTACTAACATTTAGTTTTTGGGCACGTATCGTTTGTCCATCTTTACCCGTTAAGCCAACTGCTTTACCACCTTGGTGGTTAATTAAATTCACAATTTGCTTATTGACCAACCCCCCCAGAACCATTTCAACAACATCCATGGTTTGGCTGTCAGTCACTCGCATGCCTTGAACAAAACGGGTTGGGATATTCAATTTGGTCAGTAACTCACCTATTTGTGGGCCACCCCCATGAACAACCACTGGGTTGATACCTACCTGTTTCATCAGCACAATATCACGCGCAAACCCCCTTTGCAGTTGCTCATTTTCCATAGCATTTCCACCGTATTTGATAACAATGGTTTTACCTGAAAATTTTTGCAAATAGGGCAGCGATTCCGTAAGAACTCGCGTAAATTGGGCTGCACTATCATGTGTCAGCGTCATAATTCCAACCTGATAAAACTGCACAACACGTCTTGTGCACCTCTTAATTAGAGCTGGATAAAGAAGCTCAAAAACACTGAGGCGCTCTTGTGCTAACTTATCGCAGCATGTGATTTGTTACAAGCTTGCAATGTGAAATAGATTCAATTAATTGTCGTAAATGGCTAAAAAGTACGCTTTTAGACCATTAAAAAAACACTATAAGATAATTATTAGCATTTTGTCGATCCCCATTGGATACCTTTTCAACAGCACACCCTACCTGTCGTAGGTATCCAAGTTAGGACCTAGTGAGCTAACCTTTTTAGAGCAACCTCAACAGACTCCAAAGTAAACTCAGCTAAAATGGAACATCAATCTGCGGTGCTACAGATAATAATTGTTTTTTAAATAAAGCCTGAATTTTCCTCAATAACTCCTGAGTATCAGCTTCAAAGCGCAACACCAGCATAGGTGTTGTATTTGATGCTCTGACTAGCCCCCACCCTGCTTGAAAATCTACGCGCACACCATCTATATCAGTAATGGTGCCTTTTCCAAAATTACCTTCTTCAGCTAATTTCTTTACTATTTCAAACTTGCTTTCATCAGTTACTTCAATATTGATTTCTGGCGTACTCACCCCTTCTGGAAATGAGCTAAAAATAGCTTCCATCGAGCGGTTATCTGTACTGATAATTTCCAATAAACGTGCAGCACTATAGATGCCATCATCAAAACCATACCAGCGCTCTTTAAAGAAAATATGGCCGCTCATTTCACCAGCAAGTAGCGCCCCTGTTTCTTTCATTTTGGCCTTGATTAATGAGTGACCTGTTTTCCACATAATAGGGCGCCCACCATAGCCACTAATTAAACTGGTAAGCTTACGAGTACACTTCACATCAAAAATAACATCGGCACCTGGGTTTCGAGACACCACATCCTTGGCAAACAGCATCATTAACCGGTCAGGATAAATAACTTTACCTGTTTCTGTAACCACACCGACCCGATCACCATCACCATCAAAAGCCAAACCTAAGTCAGCTCCGGTTTCTTTCACCATGGCTATTAGGTCTTTTAGGTTTTCTGGTTTACCTGGGTCTGGATGATGATTAGGGAAATTACCATCCACATCACAATACAGTGCTACCACGTCACACCCTAACTCTTCTAATAGCCTAGGTGCAATTTCTCCAGCTACACCATTACCACAATCCACAACGACTTTAAGTGGTCGGGCAATACCTATATCGTCTCGCACCCGCTCAATGTAGCTTTCAATAATATCAATGGTTTGGCGCTGCCCTTGCCCAGAACTGAAGTCCTTGTTGATAATTCGTTGATAAAGTCGCTGAATATCTTCATTGGCCAGTGTCTTTCCATCAATTACTATTTTAAAGCCATTATAGTTCGATGGGTTATGGCTACCTGTCACCATCACTCCAGTATTACTATCCTCAATAATATGAGTAGCAAAATACAGTAATGGCGTTGGTACCATTCCAACATTAATGACATCTACCCCAGTAGCAAGAATACCCTTTATCAGCTGCTCACTGATTTCCGGGGAAGATAACCGGCCATCAGCCCCTACCATGACACAGTTTTCATTAGCTGCTTTGGCTTCACTGCCCACGGCCCGGCCAATTAGCTCCGCTGTTTCTAGAGAAAGTGTTTCACCCACTACCCCTCTGATGTCGTATGCACGAAAGATACTTGCAGGCACATCAACCGTATCAGAGTTACCATTCACTACGTCTTCCGTTTGCTCTTCATCTATCATCTCAATATCCAAGGTACCATGTTGAAAAAGTGGGTTGGTGAAGTCGAAATCAGCGATTGTCCCTTCAGTTTCTTGAGTTTGCTCTGTGGCAACTGTCGTCTCCTCTGTTGTCGTATGAACTGACTCTTCAGGCTTCACTTTGCCAATATGAGACTGTAATAAATTCTTAAGACTAATCGCCAGGTTGGAAAATAGTTCTAGTTTAAAAGCAGCATCGGACGTACTAGGGCGCTTTAATAAGGCTTCAATATAATCCAATAAGGTACTTGTATCTGCTTGCTCAGCAGCCCCCTGTTGCTTTTGCACAACAAACGTCGCTATAACAACACCCAAAATACCCACTAAAGCTGCCAGGATTAAAATCAATAATGAATTAGGCGTATTATCAGCAATAGCTTGACCAGGTTGAAACTCAAGTTGCCATAAAGGGTTGATTGTTTTGAGTGTAAACACCTCTTCACTAGCAGGCTGACCCAGGCTGGTTATTTCTGTTGCGATCCCTCTGAAACTTTGCAGCAGTTTAATTTGCCCTTTAGGTGTTTGCTTGTCTTTTAACAAGGCCGCTTCCAGCGCGCGTTTATCAACCACGGCAACAATCGAGCCTAAAACTTGATTACCCCTTTTGATAGCTGCCGCATGAAAGATAACCGGCCTCTGCTGTAATTGATGAAACTCAGGAAATACCTCTTTGTCAGCTTCTGCCTTATTTGCCAAGTCACGAGCAGCAAAGTTTAAAGGCAACGCACCACTATTATTGAGGTCACTACTACCGCTGATGCGATAATTAAGCTGAATACCTCCAGGTATTATTTTTGACAGCTTATGAGCCAGCTCATTCAGCCCCGCATGATCTTTTTGTTGCGCTTTTTCTATAAACTCAGGTAATCGCCCGACAGCTGATACCTGTTGAGCTAACTGGGTCATATAGCTGTTAGTTAATGACTGATATTGTTGTAGTTGCTCATTAGCAATACTTTCTTGATAGCTATTATTACCTTGTTGAATAAAACCAACATACACCACAAGCAAGCTAATCAAAGTAGCTGCCAAACTAATTGCACCTGCTAGAAAAGCAAATTTAGTGGAACTTTTTTGACTGGTATTTGATTTCCCTTCACTTGTATCATTATTAGCCGCTGATTGTTGTTTCTTTTTGGCTAGTTTTGCCATATTGTCCCCACTATGTCTCTCCAGACTTGAAGGTGGTATACCCTGTTGGCTAAAAAATCAAAGTCCCCAATAGCTGTCTTTTGGCAAAAGCAGCGATGCTAAGCAGTCTTCTCTTGTTTCATTTGTTATAGCAAAGGCAGCTACTACTAGGGTCTTTAAACTATATTTGCTTAATACACTACTGACCGTACAACAGGTATCTTTTCTCATCGTAAGTTTTGAGAAAGACCAAACCTTTAGTATAAACATGGTTATTGCAGATGTTAGTTAATTAGCTAGACCTGCCAAATGTTCAAGAGGCCCAGCCAATTAAATTAATTAGCGGGTGCCTGAATGGCCAAAACCACCTGCTCCTCTACTGGTGGTTTGAAACTCATCAACCAACTCAAATTCAGCCTGCACTACCGGCACTAATATCAATTGTGCTATCCGCTCACCTGGCTGGATAGTAAAAGTACTACTGCCCCGGTTCCAGCAGGAAATCATTAGCTCTCCCTGATAGTCAGAGTCGATTAGCCCAACTAAATTACCAAGCACAATGCCATGCTTATGCCCAAGCCCTGATCGAGGCAAAATCATAGCTGCAAAATTGGGGTCTTCAACATAAATTGCCAAACCTGTAGGAATCAGCACTGTTTGGCCTGGCTCAACGATTATAGGTTCATCAATACAAGCACGTAGATCCATCCCCGCAGAACCATCTGTAGCGTAGTGAGGTAGAGGAATTTCGTTGCCTAACTTAGGGTTGAGTATTTTAGCTTGTAACTTTTGTTTCATGATGGCTTCTAGTGTTGGTTGTCTACAGCGGAGCTAATAAGGTCAATCAGTTTTCTGGCCAGTAGCGTTTTAGGCATTGGCGGAAAAGCGTCTTCAGCTTCATGACTAATGACAGTGACAGCATTTTCATCACTATTAAAGCCTACTGTCGTATCAGCTACATTATTGGCAATAATCAAGTCAAGGTTTTTACGCTCTAACTTGTCTTTTGCATAATTGATAACATCCTGGGTTTCAGCAGCAAAACCCACGACAAATGGCTTATTAGGCTGGTTAGCTACTGAGGCCACAATATCAGGGTTACGAATCAGCCGAATAATCATTTCATCTTCGGTAACAGCAGGGTCTTTTTTTAATTTTTGGTCAGCTATTTGCTCTGGACGATAGTCAGCAACTGCCGCGCAGGCAATAAAAATATCCGTTTCCGCTATTAACTGGTGAGTAGCTTGATACATATCCATTGCACTACTGACATCCACCCGGTTTACTCGATCAGGAGTAGTCAGAGTCACAGGCCCTGCTATGAGTGTCACCTTGGCTCCAGCAGCCACAGCAGCTTCTGCCAGAGCAAACCCCATTTTGCCCGAGCTGTGATTACTGATATAGCGTACAGGGTCTATTGCCTCCCGAGTGGGACCTGCAGTAATCACCACATGTTTGCCCGTTAATTTCTCTGACTGAAATTGCTGAGCACAGCACTCAGCCAGCTGCATAGGCTCTAACATCCGGCCTGGACCAACATCACCACAGGCCTGCTCACCATCAGCAGGACCAAAGCACTGCATACCACGCTCATGCAACACGGTGACATTATGCTGAGTACTGGCATCCCTCCACATGGCTTGATTCATTGCTGGAGCCAGACAAATGGGTGCTTCAGTAGCCAGGCATAAAGTCGTTAGCAGGTCATTCCCCTGCCCAACCGCGAGCTTAGCCATCACATCAGCAGTAGCTGGGGCAATTAAAATTAAGTCAGCCCAACGGGCCAATTCAATATGCCCCATCGCTGCCTCAGCTGCTGGGTCAAGCAAATCTACATGGACTGGATTGGCAGAGACTGCCTGCAGCGTCAAAGGAGTAATAAAAGACTGAGCAGCCTTCGTCATCACCACTCTGACTTCAGCTCCCTGCTCTTTGAGACGCCGGACCAATTCAGCAGTTTTGTAAGCGGCTATGCCGCCAGCGATACCAACAATAATGCGTTTGTTGCTTAGGGTTGCTAATGTCATGGGTAAAATGTGTTCAGCTTGTGATTATCTGCCGTCTTTTAAAGTTGGCTTAAGATACCATTGTTGCCAGTTTTTTCGAAGTAAGTCGTAACAAGGAGCAGTGTTTAATTATGGCCATTACTGACTGGGATAAGTCTGAGCAACCTCGGGAAAAACTACTCAAACACGGCCCTAAGCATTTATCCGATGCTGAGCTGCTAGCCATATTTTTACGCACAGGAATACCCGGAAAGTCAGCAGTTGACTTAGCCAGAGAAATGATTACTCAGTTTGGCGGCCTTAATCCATTGCTGGAAGCCAACCAGGGTCAGTTTTGCTCTATCAAAGGAATGGGGGTAGCAAAATATGCCCAACTACAAGCTGTATTAGAAATGGCCCGGCGCTACTTCTGGCATTCGATGAGTCAAAAGCCCTTACTCAACAGCAGTGATACTGCCAAAAATTTTATCAAGGCCTGTTTACAATCCTATCAACGAGAGGTCTTTGGCGCTCTAATGCTCAATAGCAAAAACCAGGTTATTGAGTTTAAAGAGCTGTTTTTTGGTACCATTAGCAGCGCAGCCATCTACCCTCGGGAAGTTGCAAAAGCAGCTCTAGAATCAGGGGCCAGGCATGTCATCCTGGCTCATAACCACCCTAGCGGTTCTGCTGAACCCAGCCAAGCAGATGTTGACATTACTACCAGCTTAAAAGAAGCACTGGAGCTGATCGAAGTAAGTGTCATTGACCACTTGGTTATTGGGGACAACAAAGTCGTATCACTGGCTGAGTTAGGCTACATTTAAAAGCAAACTCAACTCAAAAATTAGCCAATTTTCTTGCCTAGAGAGAGCTGTTCTGGTATAAAGCACTGCTCTTTAAGGGGGGTGCTGCTTGCACACTGTGGCAAAACACAAGCCTCCTCGTGGCACTAGTTGGAACTTAATCAAGCGCAGAGGCTGAGCAAATGTCTAAGGTTTGTCAGGTCACTGGAAAGCGTCCAGTTACCGGTAACAATGTATCTCACGCACACAACAAAACGCGTCGTCGTTTTTTGCCTAACTTACACCACCATCGCTTTTGGGTAGAGTCTGAAAAGCGGTTTGTTAAATTGCGGGTTTCTGCTAAAGGCATGCGCATCATCGATAAGAAAGGCATCGATAGCGTATTAGCAGATCTTCGTTCTCGTGGCGAAAAAGTGTAAGGAGCAACTATCATGCGTGATAAAATTAGAATGGTTTCCAGTGCAGGAACTGGTCACTTCTATACCACTGATAAAAACAAGCGTAGCACTCCAGACAAGCTGGAGATGAAAAAGTACGACCCTGTTGTTCGTAAACACGTTATCTACAAAGAAGCAAAAATCAAGTAAGATTTTTGTCGTTTTGTCAGTGTGCAAAAAACCCGCGAAAGCGGGTTTTTTTGTTATAGGTCAGTACTCAACAGCTATAGCCAAAGCGAATGTTTTTTAGGGGCGGCCGTCGAGCGATGAAGCCCCATGAGTTTATGTTCTTATAAATGATTGGGGTGAAGAGCGACGACAACAAACCCTAAAAATCATTCGAGAAGGGTATAACTTGAGTTAAAATTCAGCCTTTCATTTTTCAAGCTTACTTTTTTCAGAGGCAGTCGCCATGGTCAAGGCACCTGAACTTTTATCCCCAGCTGGTACTTTGAACAATATGCAATATGCATTTGCTTATGGTGCAGACGCTGTATATGCAGGACAGCCGCGCTACAGCTTGCGGGTTCGCAATAACGATTTTGATCTTAAAAACTTAGCCACAGGCATAGATATTGCCCATCAACAGGGCAAGAAATTTTACCTAGCTAGCAATATTGCCCCTCATAACAGCAAGGTTAAAACCTACCTGCGTGATATTGAGCCAGTTATTGAAATGCAGCCTGATGCCTTAATTATGTCAGACCCCGGCTTGATTATGCTGGTAAAAGATCGTTGGCCAGAAACAGAAATTCACCTTTCAGTACAAGCCAATGTTGTAAACTATGCAGCAGTTGAGTTTTGGGCCAGACAAGGCGTTAGCCGCATTATTCTATCGCGTGAATTATCCCTGGATGAAGTGGCTGAAATTCGTGAAAAATGCCCAAGTATGGAATTAGAAGTATTTGTTCATGGCGCCCTTTGCATTGCTTATTCTGGTCGCTGTTTACTCTCCGGCTATATGAACCATCGCGATCCCAACCAAGGGACTTGCACAAATGCCTGCCGCTGGAAGTACGATGCCCATGAAGCCAAAGAAACGGCTGAAGGCAATGTTGTTCCCGTAAAAGCAATCGACCCAGCCAACATTGAGCCTCAATTAGGCAGTGGAAAACCCTCTGACCAAATTGTCTTACTTCAAGAGCAAGGACGACCTGAACAATATATGCCTGCATTTGAAGATGAACACGGCACCTATATTATGAATTCAAAGGATTTAAGAGCTGTACAACATGTGCCGCGTTTTGTTGAGATGGGTGTCCACTCCTTAAAAATTGAAGGCCGCACTAAGTCCCATTATTACGTTGCCCGTACCGCACAGGTTTATCGACAAGCAATTGATGATGCCGTCGCAGGCAAAGCTTTCAATATGGAGTTAATGGATACCTTAGAAAACCTGGCTAGCAGAGGTTACACCGAAGGATTTTATCGACGCCATGTACACGATGAATATCAAATGTATGAGCGAGGAAATTCGATTAGCGAAAAACAACAGTTTGTGGGTGAAATTGTTGATAGTGATGGTCAGATGATTACTGTTAATGTGAAAAACCGTTTTCAAGTCGGCGATAAATTAGAATTGATGTCACCGCAAGGCAATCAAACATTTGTGCTAAATCATATTGAAGCCAAAAATGGAGAAAAACGCGATGTAGCTCCAGGCTCTGGACATCAGGTAAAAATACCTATGGTGGGTTATGACAGCCAGTTTGGTTTACTCACAAAGTATTTAGGATAAGAGCACACAAATAATTTTTTTACACAACAGTACCAAAAAAACTTGTATTTATTAGCCTAAATGACTATTTACTCAAATGAGAAAAACGCTAGCCTAGATACATAATTTCTGTGGTCCAATGTATCCAGACTATGCTACAGCAGTGGTGCACTGTATAAATAAGGCTGCACCCTCAGGAAGTAAGGGGGAAATACTTCCTAATCTTACACCCACAACAATAGTGATAACCTGTGATACCAGCCATTTAATTTTTGACACTTTTCCATAGTGCATTAATGGGGGAATAAACCATGCATGGATTAGCAACTCAACAGCATAACAGCAGTGTTGTCCATATAAGTACTTGGCATGCTTTGGTCGCAGAGTTGGCCGAAACAGCTCAGCCAGTTTTTATCTTATTACCATCAATCGGCAAAGTGCAGGGAGTAATAGAGTCATTACAAGGAGATATGGTTACCATTCGGCTGACTAATAGCCGGCTATTGATGCATTTAAACCAATTAGTCATATACCGCTAAGGAGTTTCTTTATTTACCTCAGTTAGTGGCAACAACATATACAAATAGAACGACTCAAAGGCAGGCAGAAAGCGGCTGTTATTGATAAAGCCATAACAGCCTGAATTTCTTTTTAACCAGAGACAGGGCTCGCTAACCGATAGCTACGCAGTAGCGCTGCAAAATCAGCCAGTGCTTTAATCCCACTGGCTTCTGCTTGCTGGCACCATTCCTTTAATGCCTCAACTCGCTCATGTTTATCCTTAAAGGTAGTTTGCCAAATTGACTGTAATGCAATGCGTTTTTCATAGATTATTTTTAATATATGGCTATGTTCTAAAAGATGTGTAATACGTTCCTGATGAGCCGGATTAACTAAACTGGTTTCACGTGCAAGCAGTTTATGCGCCCTTCTAAATAACTTTTTGTTCTTCGCTAATGACTTCTCAATCTTAATAATGGGGCTTATCACTTGCTTACGATAGTGCACCATAATTTGAAAGCGATTATTAATAACAGCCATGATGGTTTCTGTATCAATATGCTTTTTCTTATTATCGGTATAACTAACTGGTTTTTTATGTTTTACATCAGCCAATTTCAAAAAGCATAGAATTTTGATATATAGCCACCCAATGTCAAACTCCCAGGGTTTTGCCGACAACTTCGGTGAATTTGGAAATGTATGATGATTGTTATGCAGCTCCTCGCCTCCGATCAAAATACCCCAAGGACATATATTTCGGGCAGCATCTTTACACTCAAAATTACGATACCCAGTGTGATGGCCAAGGCCATTTATAACACCTGCCGCAAAAAGTGGAATCCAAATCATCTGAATAGCCCAAACAGTTAAGCCAATAATGCCAAACATCAACAAATCAACTATTAGCAATAAGCTCACCCCCAAACTAGGGAATCGGCTATAGACGTTGTTTTCTATCCAATCATTTGGGGTACGCTGACCATAACGCTCCAAAGTTTCTTCATTTTCAGCTTCTTCACGATAGAGTTCTGCCCCTTGCCAGAATACTTTTTTAATTCCTTTAATTACTGGGCTATGAGGATCTTCCTCCGTTTCACACTTGGCATGATGTTTTCTGTGAATAGCTGTCCAGGCTTTTGTTGTCATACCTGTTGTTAACCATAACCAAGCACGAAATATATGCTGCAAGGCTGGATGTAATTCCAAAGCGTTATGGGCACTAAAACGATGGAGATAAATAGTTACGCTGATAATGGTAAGGTGGGTTAGCAATATGACAGCTAAAATTAGTTCGCCAATGGACAGTTGAAGCAGTCCGTTATACCACATGAGTAATATCCTCTAACTTTACTTAAGGGGTGCCCGAAGCACCCTCAACTTATTCTTATCCAATTTCTATTTAACACCCGCAGGAGATAGATATCAGTTATAACAACCTGGTTGTTACATGACCTTTGGTGTAGTCAAGACTTGAAGGGAGCAGCAAATACCATTCCACCAATAGCCCCCTCCACTTCAAATTTTTTAATATCAATCAGTACTACCACACATACTTTCTTTGTTTACACCCTACCGGAAACTAATCCTTTTTAACTAGCTTGGTTGGTCGGCTTATTATTCAGGTTAGTAAAAACACAAGTCATTTTTTTCTTAACAGAAACTGTTAGACACTTGCTAGCTGTTTTAATTTGCAACGTTTTAATTATTTTGGCGATTAAGCTGTAAGTTACCAAACCGATCCACCTCTGCTTGCCAACCAGGAGCAAGGTAGGTTGTTGCTACCTGCTCACAAACAATAGCTGGACCTTGAATAATTATACCCCGGCCAAGCTCTGCTCGCTGGTAAATAGGCACTTTGCTAGAAACTCCGTGAACATGACAACAATCAACCTCAGTTAATGGTTGGCACTCTATTTCTGGTAGCTCAATAGCCAATTGGGGCGCTTTTAGAGCCAGCCGCAAATTGACCAGCTCAACTCCAGACTCCATGCGGTGCCCATAATGTGCTTGGTGCGCCAAGTGAAACGCCTCTTGCATTGCTCTCAAATCAGGCTGCTGCCAATCGCAAGGAACCGTGAGTGTGAAGGACTGCCCTAAGTAACGTACATCCACTTCGGCATCAACTGTTAACTCTGCTTCAGCCAGCCCTTCCGCAGCTAGCTCAGCAACACCATTATGCTTTAAGTGGCAAAAAGCCTGATGCAGTTCTGATTCTATTAATTGGCTAAAAGGCTTTTGATAGGTATGGACCAACTGCCGTGATCTAGGAGCTGCCAGCATTCCGAGCGCTGATAGCACTCCACTATTAACAGGCACTATCGCTTGGGCCATGCCTAAAGCATCCGCTACAGCACAAACATGTTGCCCTCCTGCACCACCAAAACAACATAAAGTAAATTCCTGTGGGTCATAGCCCTTTTGAATAGAAATAACTCGTATTGCATTAACCATGTGCTCATTGGCAAGCTGAATAATTCCTTTTGCCATCTCTTCAGTTACCAGTCCGACTGTTTCACCTAAGTCTGCAACCGTTTGCTTTGCTGCCTTGATATCTAGCTTAAGGCTACCGCCTAACAGAGTTGCAGAGGGCAAATGACCTAGTACCAGATTAGCATCTGTGACAGTAGGGCTATACCCCCCCAAGCCATAGCAAGCTGGACCCGGCTCTGCTCCTGCAGAAACTGGCCCCACCTGTAGCATACCGCCGCTATCAAGATAAGCAATAGAGCCTCCACCAGCTCCAATGGTGTGCATATCAACCATTGGCACCGCCACGGGGTAGTTGGCAATTTTCCCTTCATTTGTGAGTTTGAACCTGCCATCAATTAAAGCCACATCAGTGGATGTTCCTCCCATATCAAAAGTAATCAGCTTACTTTGCCCAATCAAGTTGCCTATAAAACTAGCTGCCGACAAGCCGCCAGCTGGTCCCGATAGCAGCAAGTTAACCGCTCGATTACTAGCTTGCTCAGCTGCGGTCGTACCACCAGATGACTGCATCACTGCCACTGGGCAGGGGGCCGTTACCCGACACAACTCATTTAAATAGCTGGCTACTATTGGTCCCAACCAGGCATTCAGCCAGGTGGCCATACCACGCTCATACTCTCTGTATTCAGGTAACACAAATGATGAGCGACTAGTAAATGTTCGATCACTAACAGCAGCTTCAAGGGCTTTTTCATCTGCATCATTTAGAAATGAAAACAACAAATTGATTGCCACCGCAGCAGGCTGGTGCTCAGCTACCGCTTGCTGCAATTTATAAATATCAATCCCTGTTAATGGCAATATATTGTTGCCTTTTGCATCCAACCGACACCCTACCTCAATACACAACGCTTTAGGCACAGGTGGTTTTATCGGATCAGGCTGGAAGTTATATAACTCCTGGCGCTGCTGCCGCCCAATGGTTAAAACATCAGCAAATCCTTCATTAGTGACATAAAGCGTTTTCACGCCTTTACCTTCAAGGGCTGCATTGGTTGCTACTGTTGAGCCATGAATAAGCAGGAGACTTCCCGCCTCTATTAGCGGCTGCAGTCCCATTTCACTAATACCCTGCCAAATAGCTTGTGCAGGTGCTTGTGGCGTACTAAGTACTTTATGGATCACCACTTCAGCTGTCACTTGATCACCGGTAGCAGCAGATGTAGTTGATAAAGGCACTGTCTGTAAATAGACAAAATCTGTAAACGTACCGCCCGTATCAACACCGAGCAGATGCAGTGGATGTGTCATGGTAGCTGGTGACCTTATTCCAAAACCGCGATTAAAGCTTTATTATGCCAACTTAGCTCGCTAGGCTACACCTGTTTTACGCCCACCCTCTTTAGAGAGTGTCGCAAAACTACTGCACTCATAGTCTTTTTTTGCAATCTCACTATGTATTATGTAAACCCCAAGTGATTTACACTCTATTTTCATTATGCCCTAGTATTTTTTATGCCAGAGTTACCAGAAGTTGAAACAACCCGCCGCGGTGTAAGCCCGCATGTTGAGGGTAGCAGTATTGAGCAAGTGATTATTCGTGAACACCGTCTTCGCTGGCCTGTTCCTGATACATTACCCGAATTGCTGACAGGCTCTCAGCTCATCAACATAGAACGCCGAGCCAAGTATTTATTGTTTAGCTTTCCACAAGGCACCTTGATTATTCATCTAGGTATGTCTGGCAGCCTACGAATAGTCACCCCCTCCCAAACGATTGCCAAGCATGACCACGCCGACTTTGTGTTTAGCAATGGGCAGATCTTACGCTTTACTGACCCTCGGAAGTTTGGTGCTATTCTATGGGCTGATAACAGCATACCTATTCAAGAGCATCAGCTTCTAAGCCATCTTGGCCCAGAGCCTCTAACAGATCAGTTTGATGGCAACCTGTTATTTGAACGCTCCAAAAAGCGATCTGTAGCAGTTAAGCAATTTATTATGGATAACCAGGTCGTGGTGGGTGTTGGAAACATTTACGCCAATGAAGCTCTATTTAAGGCAGGTATTAGACCAGACAGACAAGCAGGCAGCATTTCCCGGCAACGCTATATTCGTTTAGGTGCTGAAATCAAAACAGTATTAACAGCAGCTATTGAGCAAGGTGGCACCACCTTAAAGGACTTTGTTGGAGGAGATGGCAAACCTGGTTATTTCAAACAAGAGTTATCCGTATATGGCCGAGGCGGCGAAGCTTGTCTAATCTGTGGTAAGACATTAGTAGAGGTTAAGCTTGGACAACGTGCAACTGTATACTGTCAACGCTGTCAGACTTAGCCAAACTGATGGGGTAATAAGTGAAAAATACGACATATTTCACAAACAATTTGTTGAATAATAGGCCATTATTGTCAACTTCATAAATAAAGCCTATTTTGTCATCTGCGTGTAATAAATAAGCCTAATTGTTGCCATATGATGACAGATGGCCCAGAGTTGTTATAGTTGATTATATTGTAAAAGCACCGTTTGATAATAAGGAAAACGCTATGCAAAGGCTGAAGTCAAAGCTTTCAGGGTTGTTGGGGACTGTATTAACCGCTGTACTTTTAGCAATGCCTGTTACCAGTCAAGCTGAGATTCAATCGATTGATGCAGATGTAAAAGCAGAGCGTACCATTGTCGGTACCAAGCAAGACCCATCGGCATATGCCATGGTAGGAGATGCATTGATTGCGCGGCCACTATTATTTGGTATGACTATTGTGGGCTCTGTCGCTTATGTGGTTACCTTGCCATTTTCACTACTTGGTGAAAATGCTGGTCAAGCCGCTGAGACACTAGTTTTACAGCCCGCTCGAGCAACATTTGTTCGCTGTTTAGGCTGCACAGTTTACGACTAAGATATTTAAAGCCGGGTAAGCTTAATCACTCAAGTTAAGCAGTACACGAACGCCTGGCACCAGAACACTTATAGCAACCAACAAAAGGTTATAAGGTCTGTTGCCAGTAAGCGTTATTGTGGTTTGTGCTTAATTCTCTCTTTGCAAGCTGATGAGTAGCTTTGCAGATTAATGGCTAGCGCCAAAAGAAGGGCGTTAACTGGCCTGGCCAGTAATTATCATATACTTTTGCATCAGCTCATCATGACTTTCCTGGTGATCAGGGTCATGAGGGATACAGTCTACTGGACATACCTGCTGGCACTGAGGCTCATCATAGTGGCCCACACATTCGGTGCAGAGCATAGGGTCAATTTCGTAAATCTCTTCACCAGGTGAAATAGCACTGTTTGGGCACTCCGGCTCACAAACATCGCAGTTTATACACTCATCAGTAATCAGTAATGCCATTGCTTAGCTCACAGTTATTGGCGCCAGTCACTACATCATTGTAATTTTATTGCGGCTGAACGCTGTTGTTACAACATCTAGGGCACATCCTTCTAGGACACAAGCCCAAAGCTAATTGTACGCTACTTCTGTGTAGCTGAAAAACGGATAGTTTGTGTGTGTTTTAATCAACGGCCTCTTCACTGATGGGATTCAAAACAGTCCTTCAATGCTTGCTCTACACAAGGATGAACAAACTTAGAAACATCCCCTCCTAATGAAGAAATCTCTCTTACCAAGGTTGAAGAAATATAAGAATACTTTTCTGAAGGCGTTAAAAATAAACTTTCAACACTAGGCGCTAAAATGCGATTCATGTTAGCCAGCTGAAACTCATATTCAAAGTCTGATACCGCTCTTAGCCCTCTCAATATCACATTAGCCTGGCGCTCTTGAACAAAGTCAGCCAATAGATTATTAAAGCCACACACTTCGACATTTTTGAGCTGACTGGTTGCTTCTTTAGCTAAGCTTACTCGCTGCTCTAAGGAGAAAATCGGCTTCTTTTTTGGGCTTTCTGCTACAGCAATAACAACCTGATCAAACAGTTTGGCAGCCCGCTCTACCAAATCAGTATGACCTTTGGTAATCGGATCAAATGTACCTGGGTAGATAACGGTATTCATAGTTTTCCCTATAACAATATTTCCGGGACAGTAATTCCGGTTTTTTTCAGTGCTTTTCAATAACTGTATTCAGAAAATAACTTTTTATCCCAAATAGGCTATAGCCAGCAGATATGGAGGGGGTGTTCTTGTAGCTGCGATTGGATGTCGCTTTAGCGCTTGAAGAGCCAAGGAAGGCTCTTCAAGCGCGGAGGAAGAATACCCTGTTTTCCATATCAAACACTAAATGTCTTCGCTATAAAGCGAATGGTATATGAAGAGTATATAAATACAAGGTGGTTTGCGGATAAATAAATAACTCAGCTGATGTTTTTTTAACTTTTTAGCTCATTCGCTAACCGACTTGACTGTAATGCACTAAATGCATAAATAGACAATTGAGGGTTAGCACCAATGCTGGAGGGAAATACTGAGCCATCCAAGATGGATAAATTATCAAGGTGATGAAAACGACTCTGGCTGTTTACCACACTATTATAGGGCTTTTCACCCATTCCACAGCCCCCCATCACATGGGCAGAGCCTAATAAAGTTTTATAAGACACAAGGTCCAGACTATTGATCTGCTCTTTAACTTCAGGCCAGCTACTGCTCAAAGAAGAGTCAATATGAGCAGGAAACACTTGTGTAGCACCGGCTGCAAACTGTATTTCTGCCATGGTTAACAGCGAATGCTTAACCGCCCTCCAGATATAAGGTGTTATTGGATAATCCAAAACCGGTGTCCCATCATTTCGGAGTATCACCCTGCCACCCTGGCTTTCAGGATGAAAACCATCTCTTAATAATGCCAATAGCACTTGGGTATAAGGCAGTTTTAACATGTGCTGATGCAGCTCATCACCGGTTTTCTTCATTAACACCGAAGCTAATACAGGCTGCAGTGGCGGCACTTCTAATTTAAAACCCATACTATCACCGTCAGGCCACTGGAAGTGATCCGAATAAATGGATTGAGGTGCCCCTGAATAGCCTGCAATTTTTTCCGACATTTGGGCAACACTCATGGTAACAGGATGTAAAAAAGTACGCTGACCAATTCTTCGGTATGGATCAGGTACATTGGAGCGTAGCAGTATTGCTGGGCTGCCAATTGCTCCAGCTGCTAGTAAATAGTGTTTGGCTTTAATCTTAATAGGTGCCTGTTTATTTAACACACCATTGGCTTTTTGTAATGGAAAGCAAACAAGCTCGTTAACCTGGTTTTGCTGCCAATTAAACCGTTGAGCAACAGTGGCATATAATAAAGTTGCATTATTGTTCAATGCAGTAGGAATTGCAGTCACCAACATTGACTGCTTAGCGTTGGTGGGACATCCCGTACCACAGTAGCCTAAGTTCCAACAGCCTTTAACATTACGAGGAATACTAGCAACCTGATACCCCAGCTTTTCACAGCCTGTTTTTAATACCCCATTATTTGGATTTGGCGGTACATCCCAAGAGCCTATATTTAAGCGCTTTTCAATGTATTGATACCAAGGAGCCAGCGTTTCTGCTGTAATGCCTGTCACCGAAAACTGATCTTGCCAAAACTGCAAAGTAGCATCTGGCGTATGAAAACAGGATGTCCAATTTACTACCGTTGTCCCCCCTACCGCTTTTCCTTGCATTATTGTAATCGCACCATCTTTAGTCGACCGCCCACCGCCTTCCTGATATAGCTCAGCATAAGCAATATGCTCATCCATATTAAAATCATTAGACGACCGAAGCAGTCCTTCCTCAACCATCAGCACAGTTAAGCCAGCATTACTGAGAATTTCTGCGGCAATGCCACCACCAGCTCCTGTGCCGATGATAACGACATCTGCCTCAAAGACCGAAGGCTTGGTTATTTTTAATCCATTAACCACCTGCCAGCCACTTTTTATGCCTTGTTGTATAGGATCAGGTATAGCCATATTTAAAATTGATTAGAGGGTGTAATTAACGTCTGCTGAAAAGGAGGGCCAGGATAACCAATAGCAGGCCAGCTATCAGACAAACTATACCAAGCCATAATGCATAATTGCGTTAAACCATGGTGGGCTTTACGTAATAACTTAATACGACTGGTCTGCCAGCGTCGTAAAAAATTTTCTATGGCTAATGTTGAAGTGTTTTCCCAGCTACTGTGGATACCTGTAATCAGCCACCGACTGAAAGGAGAACCCACCAAATCTAACAATTCTCTCAGTTCAAGTTGTAATGCAGGCGATAAATAAGCTAGCTTTTCATCTAGCTGCTTTAGAAAAGCTTTTTGTTGTGCAAGCCCCCAGTTTAGTCCCTGCCTGACCTGATCTGCTCTTAACTCAGCTGTATTTATCCCTAAAATAACAGGTGTAACTGCACTCAAGAAGACAATATCAGCTGAATTCAGAAATTGATAGCCTGTTGTTTTTTCACTAAAGCGATTATCAGCCAGCTGATTAACAACAATCACACCCGAGAGCACCAACGAACCAACAGCTCCCACTTTTAAAAGCTGACGGCGTTTCAACATAAAATGCTTATTAGATGAAAAATATTTATTAGATAAAGCAACACCACTTTCATTGTATTTATCAGCAGGCATATTTGTGTATTTTATTATTAAAGATATTGGCACAAATCACTGTAAGATTATCTAACAAAAAATCGGTACAGTAATTTTAAAATAGGCTGTTTATACGGTGGATAAACCAGCTTAGCTCCATTAAATTTACCCTTACTAAACACTGGTTTAGCTTTTGAAAATGTTAAAAATCCTTCATGTCCATGATATTGTCCCATTCCTGAGTGACCAACCCCCCCAAAGGGTAAGTCATCTACCGCCACATGCATCATAGTATCGTTAATACATACCCCTCCTGAATGGGTATGAGTCAGGACTTTTTCTTGTTGGTTTTCATCTAAACCGAAATAATATAGTGCTAATGGCCGTGGCCCGGAATTTACTAGCCCGATTGCTTCATCAAGATTTTCATAGCCCACTATTGGTAAAATCGGCCCAAATACTTCCTGCTGTCTTATCTTCATTCCAGGTTTTGTATTAGCAACTAAATGCATTGTCATGCAGCCTTGCTCAGCATCCTCAGCAACACTTTCCATTTTATGTATTGTGGCACCTTGCTGGGTAGCATCTACCAACCAATCTTGTAAACGCTGATATTGCCTTTCATTGATAATACAACTGTAGTGCTGTTGATTACTGCTATACATTTTATTGAAGCAGGCTTTAAAAGCATTAATAAAATTATTTTCCTGCGACTTTGGTAATAAAATATAATCAGGTGCCACGCAGGTTTGCCCAGCATTAAATGCTTTACCAAAACAAATACGTTCAGCCGCTTCAGCAATGGGAAAATCCTTATCAATAATCACTGGCGACTTACCACCCAACTCTAGTGTTACTGGGGTAAGGTTTTCTGCTGCTGCCGCCATTACCGCATGCCCCACCTGGGTTGAGCCAGTAAATAACAAGTGATCAAAAGGCAGTTTAGAAAAATTAATCCCCACTTGAGCATCACCAGTGGCTACAGCAACTAAATCATCAGGAAAATTATTGGTTAATAGTTCAGCTAATAATGCTGAGGTTTTGGGTGTATATTCAGAAAGCTTCAAATAAGCTCGATTACCTGCTGCCAATGCGGTTGTTAAAGGCCCCATGGCTAAATAAATGGGATAATTCCAAGGCACAATAATGCCGACAACACCCAGAGGCTGGTAGATGACTTTTGCTTTCGCCGGCTGTAACTGCAACCCTACATGACGCTTGCTTGGTTTCATCCAACGTTTGATGCGTTTCATGGCATAATTGATGCCCTGAATGCTTGGCATGATTTCACCCAGCATAGTTTCTGGTGTCGCTCTGTTACCAAAATCTTCGTTTAAAGCAGTAACCAGCTGATCCTGGGCATCCAGCAATACCTGCTTCAATTTAGCTAGCCATTCAGTTCGCTCCAAAACCGTTGGCATAGGTTGCTTTCGAAACCCACACTGAAGATCCCGAAGTCGATCAAGTAAAGGGTTAAGCTCTGTTGTTGAACGCATTTGAGCAGCAGGTATGGCCATAATTGATCTTCTCCAGCAAGAAGGACGTTAACTTGTATTCCTTTTACTGCTTGTCACTGATAACATTATTAGAGTTATTACTCTAAATAGTCAATAGCAGCTATAGATTTAATAAGCTTTATAAACTTAATAGCTTTTATAGATTTAACAGGTTTATTTGTGGCAAAACCTAAAACACGAGATAAGATCATTAACACCAGCTTGGCTCTCTTTAACGAGCAAGGGGAGCGAAACGTGACAACAAACCATATTGCTTCTCACTTAGGAATATCACCAGGCAATCTGTATTACCACTTTAAAAATAAACAAGAGATCATTTATCAGATTTATCTTAAGTATGAAAATGACTTACAGAGCGTTTTAGTATTGCCTGAAAGCCGCTCTATCACACTTACAGACAAACAGCATTACTTAACAGCAGTTGTACAATGCATGTGGTGTTATCGGTTTTTCCACCAAGACTTGGAACACCTGTTAGTTTCTGACCCGATATTGCATGAAAGATACAAGCAGTTTTCTCGGTTCTGCCTGCAGTCAGCCGAAGCTATTTATAATGCCCTACGTACAGAGGGCTATATGACAGCCAGTGACATCCAATTAAAGGCATTAAGCAATCACTGCTGGATTACAATGACTTCATGGGTTAGCTTTTTACGAACCGCTGTTTTGTCAGACAACAATCGATTAACCAAACAATGGATTCACGAAAGCATCTTTCAAATTATGGCTATAGAATTGGCTTTTTTTACTAAAAAAGCTTTATATGAACTGAAAACACTCCCAGAGCTAACCTCCCCTTCCTTACTATTTGAGGCAATAGATGCAGTATAAATGGTTTATTGACCTGGGCAGTCATTCAGCAAAACTTTACCACTTAGAGTCTGTTGAACTAGTCAAGTACTGCTTAAGAAGCTGGAAGTGGATACAGCATAAATATGACTGCCATACAATATATACTCAGCTTAAAAACCTGTTAAACGAGTTCTCAGTAAATGAGCCAATTTTAGCTATGGGTACTGCCGCCCTTAGAAATAATACAACATTAAGAGAGCACGCCGAACAAGCGTGCAACAAACTTTCAATTCCACTGAAAGTAATAACCCAACAGCAAGAAGCAGAGTTAATTCGTTTAGCTTGTCAGCACCATGGCTATTCTAATGATTATACGATAATTGACGCTGGTGGTGGCAGCATTCAACTTATTCAACCCGATCAAGAAACACTATTTTATTCGTATGGCTTAAATTATTTAACCCAACAATTTAATTTATCTGACAAACCAGAAAATAGAAACATCAAACCGTGTATCGACTGGTTAACCAGCCAGCTACCCAAGCCAATAGATTCATTTATTTATACCGGCGGTGAAAAACGTTATCTAGAACATTTAGCTGTACCACTAACTAAAGATAAATGTGCAAAATCAGACTTTATTAAACTGGCAAATCAACTAGCACCAAAAACATTAGAGGAGCTTCGCAGCTTATCCCCTTTTGACCCTGAATGGATGGATGGCGCTATCGCTTCTAACTGTTTAATAGTTGCATTACTTAGCAACAGTAGTGAAGATTTTTTTATGGCGAATAATCTAACTATTGTTGATGGTTTGCCGCTTATTGATTTTGCAAATAGGCTTTAGTCCTAATGCCTACTAATAACTGTTATATGCACTTAACCACCAATGTAAAGTTTCACTTACTAATTTATATTAAATATCTAAAATACATAATAGATCTTTTATTTCAGAAATGAATTTATTTGAGCTTATGTTATCCTTACTTAATTGTTCTGGTGTAAACTTTCCTGTACCTACCAATAGGGATGCTAGTTCTGCATTTTTAGCACCTTGAATATCACTATCAACATCATCTCCTACCACAAGCACTTGCTCCTTCAATAACCCCATAACATTAACTGCACTATCAAATAAAGTAGGTGATGGCTTCCCTGTAATAACAGCCGTTTGTTGAGTGATAGACTCTAGTGCACTAGTAAAAGCCCCACTATCCAACCAGGTTTTTCCTTCTTTAAAATAATAAGGGTTACGATGGAATGCTATTAACTGCGCTCCTTGACGTATAAAATTAAATACTCGATTTAATACTTCATAATTAAACCCATAATCTAGATCCCCCAAAATAACAAAAGCTGGATTTTCCTCTGTGTGACCTACTTCTGGCAACATCTGTTTTGTTGCTTCGGGTATAGCTAAATACCCTGATTTTCCAGCAAAATGGGTTGATATATAGTATTTACAGGCGGAAACTGATGTCTGTATTTCATGCGATTTAATATCAAAACCAAGCTTGGTTAACATCACTGATAGCTGTTCTGGAGAACGCCCAGTGGTGTTAGTCACAAACTGCAAGATTATCCCTGCTCCTCTAAGCTTGGCAATGGCATCTACAGCCCCAGGTAAAGCTAAATTATTCAACACTAATGTGCCATCAATATCGAGTATAATTCCTTTGATCTTACTATAATCTATGACATCTAAATAATTCACACTTACCAACTTCATTTGCACTTAGAAATTCATATACAGTGACTGAACAATCAAGTTAACAGCTACCAACGTAAGTACCCACTTTACTATAGAAGAAAAGCTTTTGTTACTCAGCTTATGGCGTACTTTTGTACCAATATATGTACCTATCACACTCGCAATAGCAAGCATAATGATAAGCGGCCAATAACCTAAAATTGAATAACCTAAAGCTCCATAGACAACCACTTTAAAAACATGGCTGATTGCCATTAGTACGGCATTAGTTGCTACTACTCCATCTTTAGTCAACCCCCTATCTGTCAACACAGCAGTTGCCAAAGGGCCTGTTGCACCAACAATTACACCTAGTCCAGACTGCAAGCAGCCAATAAGCCACATAGAGTAGTTCAAACGATTTAGCCAGCTGAATAGTTGCGTCCAAGTGCTTAGCAAAATGAATAAACCAATCAACAGTGGAAAATAGTTAAAGTTAAAATTAATGACAACTAAACTAGCAGTCAATACACCTATAATAGATCCACTCAAGAAAGCACCAACTACCTCCCAATGAACGCACCTAAAAGCAAAAAGAAACCTAGAGCTATTACTCACCAATTGATTAGCGCCATACATAGGAATAACAACGGAGCTTGGTAAGTAAATAGGCAAAATACCTAAAAATAATTGGCCGCCAGCAAAACCTAACACTCCACTAATAGTGGATGTCACTAATGCAGCTATCATTAGAATTATCCAATCCATACGCTACCTTAATCACATAACTTTACATATTCAACTTCAAGCTTATAAATAGCCAATGCAAATAGCGCAAAAAGAATGCTAAGGTCGTATTGCATTTTATCGTTAGTTTATTTAAAAGTGGTAAAGCTAAAATAACAAGGCAAGGAGTAAGCCCAATGAAGAAAATCAATGTATTATCAGCGCTATTCTGTTTAACTATAGGGGGAGGATATTTTAACTCAGCATCTGCTAGCCTGATAACCCAGGTGAATTCAGTAGATGGGCTTGGTGACCAAGCTAACTTTACACTTGAAAACTTTGAAGATAATCAGTTTGCCACTGGTATTCAATTTTCTTCAAGTACAGGCACTTACAGAGCACCTGCTGATGTATTTAGTGGTAGCAACACACCTTCAGGCAAGTATGGATTAACTACCAATAGTTATCCAGACCCAATTTCCATGACGTTTACAAACCCAATTACCGCACTGGGTTTGTTTTTTGGTAATGATGATACTTGCTGCACTAATAACTTCACAGCTTATCTTGATATATTTACTAATACTGGTGAAATTGAAACTATATCAGCAGAAGCCAACATGAATGACTGGACAGATCAGTTTATTGGCTTTGTAAGCGAGACGTTAATTACCAAAGTAGTTTTTCGCTATGGCTATAATGGCAACGAGCCACTTCATATATTTCTTGATGATGTAAGGTTTAGCGCTAAAGTCGAAAGCATTCCTTTACCCGGCACACTAGGCCTAACATTACTAGCAGGTTTAGGGTTATTAAGGCGTAAAACCATTAGTTAGTCGCTTGGCATTTATCTTTATAGTTACCACCTCCAGTCTTGGTTATGTTATGTTCAGATAGTACCTTCAAAAGTTCATAATATAACCAGCTCTTTCAGATCCCCTACCGCTAACTGAATCCTGAGTCTATTTTATAAACAAATAATAAATTTCGCCTATTAAACACATCTATAAGATTATTTCACTAAAATCAATCTAAGGGTAAGATAATTAAGGCATCTCCAATAATTGTTTACTACCTTTAGATACTCAGAAAGAGACTATAAACAATTACTAGAGGTCCTTTTTTCACTAACAGTTGTAAATGAAGGTGTACTGATGTCAAATGACACAGCTCCCTATAAGTGGCCTGATCCTGTTGTTGAATGGGCGGCTACTTCTATTATTGATGTAAATGCACCTTCAGAATGGGTAAAAAAGCTTGTAGGGCAGATGCTACAAGTAAACCTACCTTTAGAAAGGGTAAGAATTTTACATCAAATTCTCCACCCTCAATTATCAGGCATCAGCTACTACTGGACTCGCGCCAGCTCAGATGTCGTTGTTAATAAAGCAACTCAAGGCCTGCTAGAGCGAGACAGTTATTTACTGAGCCCTTTTCATCCAGTATGTAATGGTGCAACAACCATCATTCGTCGACATCTAACGCTTTCAAGTGAGCCGTTAGACTTCCCGATACTTAGCGAGCTAAAAGCCCAAGGAATGACAGATTATCTGGTTTTGCCTCTCAACTTTTCTGAAGGTGAAATTGGTGCAATTAGTCTAGCGACTAACCGAGCCAGCGGTTTTACAGAGCTTGAAGTCAAACGTATTCAACAAATTGTTAGAGCCGCAACGAGAGGCTTAGAAATATTGATCAGGCATGAAACAGCTTTATCATTGATATGTGCTTACTTGGGTAATACTACAGGAAAACGCGTTTTATCCGGCATGGTACAACGAGGTGAAGGAGAAGCCATTGACGCTATTATTTGGTTTTCAGATTTAAGAAATTCAACCAGACTATCTGAAAAACTACCGCCTGATGAGTACTTAGCATTACTTAATCAATACTTTGACTGTCTTGCAGGTGCAGTACTCAATCAAGGTGGGGAAGTACTTCGATTTATTGGTGATGCTGTATTAGCTATTTTCCCAGTAGACAAACAAAACTTCGCCAACTGGGAAGCGGCCTGTAAACGTACACTATTAGCTGTAAAAGATGCGGAATTAAGAATCGCTGTTTTAAATGAAATTCGTGCCAAAGATAGTTTACCACCAATTAGTTATGGAATAGGCTTGCATTCAGGGCCAGTCTACTATGGTAATATTGGCACCTCTGGACGAGTAGAATTTACCGTAGTAGGCAAGGCTGCAAATGAGGCCGCCAAACTAGAGTCTCTTTGTAAGCAGCTTAATCAAAAAGTGATTATTTCTGAACCGCTTACTCAATATCACCAAGGACCTTGGATCGATCTAGGTAAACACCAAATACCCGGTACCAATACTGAAATATCATTATTTACTTGTTAATACTTGTAAAAACAATATGGTTGGCCGGGAAGGATTTGAACCACCTCACCCACCTTTATCAGGAGTGTGCTCTGCCAAATTAAGCTACCGGCCAACAATTATTAGGGGTGCCCAGAAGTGATTTAGCATTAAACTACTAACCTAATACTTTTGAGTCCTCGCCATAGACAGATAAATACAAAAATAGAAAAATAGAACCAGCCTATGTTAACTGAAATTGACTGAATTATGTGGTCAGCTGAAAGCCCTATCGCCTGATCAGCAGCCTTTCCAGTTAATACTACACCCAACCCAGCGGCTAATGTGATTGTTGTTTTCGTGATTCCAGAAGCTGTACCAGCTACAACAGGGCTAACAACGGACTGCGTTGCAACTAAAGTTAACGCATTCGCTATACCAAGAAAAACTGCACAAATAGTGATGCCTATTAAATACATACCAAATGATGATAATTTAGGCGCTGATATAAATACTACAGCGACAACCCCAAGCATATATTCATCACTAATACTGACATAGACTGATAATAAATAAACACTAATAACCCACTTCAACCCACCTTCTGATGCAGACAAATCAATACCAATTTGAGGTAAAGCTAAATTAAGTGCAAACGCATCCAACTGAATGCAAAAAATCCCTGCTGCGAACGCCAACAAAGCTAAAATAGAGCTGTTTGCAAACATTTTACTCATAAAGAAATAACCTCAATCTATGTACATTATGAATAGTACAGCTAATTATTTAATTACATTAAAAGTGCTAAATTTAACTAACACTAAGCACCCTATAACAAAGTGCTTTGAGCTTAATTAAAAGAAGTTTTTCGTATAGAGAAAACTAATGAACCTGAAGTACTTCAAGCTTAATTCCAGTAAGTACTGCTACACTTAGAAGACTTTGAGCCACTAACAGGATAAAGCCATGCTTTCTGCCTTAAAATCTATCACTCTGACAACTGGGTTGCTCTTCTGTATAGCTACTCAAGCCGCAACTATTGAACTAGTTGATGGAACTCGTATATTAGGTGAGATCAAGTCTCTAAACGACGGGGTTTACGTTATCGATACACCTAGCCTGGGCCAAATGCGAATAGAGCAAAAGAAGGTTCGTTCAATAAGTAAGGATAAAGCAGCGACTGCTAATAATCTATCAATTGATAGCATTAGGCAATCACTTATTAATAGTCCTGAAACAATGAAAGCCATATTGGCACTACAAAATGATCCACAAGTCAAAGCAATACTTGCAGACCCTGAACTGATGCAATTAATCAACAGTGGTAATATGAATGCCTTGCAGAACAATCCCAAGATTCAACAATTGATGACTAACCCTGAAGTGCAATCAATAACTAAACAGATTCTTCTAGGGCAATAGCTTGAATTACACCTAATAATGAATCGTAGAAGGGATACCAATCACGATTCATTATTAGGTGTAGAGCAGCTACCCTCAGCGGAGGGTATAGTACAGTTCAAAGAAGCTATACAGTCTATCAGCCAACACTTGATGTGCAGCAGTTGTTGGATGTACCTTATCCCAAAATAAATAGCCATCGCAGTTATCTGGTGCATTACCTGCTATATCAATACTTCTAGCCATTGTAGAGTCATCGTCATCTATTAGCCTAGAATTACCTTGTCGATTGAAAGTATCCCTTTCTCGAAGAGACATTTGTTGCCCTGAAGGTAAAGCATCATGCAGCATAGGGTTTTTAGAGAAATTAGGATCATTTTCAAACAACTCTCGTAATTCATACCTATTTAGCTCTTCCATTTTTTTTGGTTCAGTTTTCAAACCATAGTAATCATACTGTATTAGCGACTTACTATGAGCATACTGTTTGCTTTTACCTTTTATAAAAGGGTGCCAGATATAACCCTTGGTATAGCAGGCCTGATCAGTATTAGTAAAACCTAAACTCGCTGCATTTTGAATGATTTCTTTCAACTCACTTGCAACATCAAATAGCCTGACTTTATCAGGGTTTCTTGTACTCATTAACCTAATTAATTCTTGATTATGTTTGGTTGAGATATTTTCTAGATCAGCAGATTGTGTATTATCGTAATAATTTGAGAAAGGCGTTATATTGAGTTTAGGTATATTAATAACCAACACCTGGGCAGCTCCTCCAATTAATGCCTGACTAATTGTTTGATCAATAGCCAACATCACTCTGTCCGTATCTCGCCAGTTATTTGTCACATAATCATTGGCGCCAGCCCAAATAATTACAAGATCAGAAGATTGGAATTTATTATTTTCTAAAAACTGTTCTACTTCATGTTCAAGATTATTAATCACTTGATAAGTTGGGTTGTAAGACTCTTTTTCATATGCAGCTGCTGTAGCACCGCCTTCTGACTCATTAATTATTGTTAAGTCAATTGCTTTCTTTTGAAAAGCCTCTTTTATGTAGTCAACCCAAACTGGCCCATCAGCAAATCTCCCAGTATAATATGGTGGACTGGATGGTAACCACCCTTTTGACTTTTTATACATTTTCCCTGTATCGCTCAAACTATCCCCAAAAATCACAATACGACTAATACTCACTTGTTCTTTTGCAGAAAGTTGAGTTGCAGAAAATAACAGTACAGCAATGACAGAAAGCCTTATTAGTTTTTTCATAATTAATATTCTTTTTATTTTGAAGTATAAAATGCCACCCTCTATCACATAGAAGTTGTTTATTTTTAATACCCTTTCACAAACCACTCCATGTGGGAGAGGCAAAATAAAGCTGGTTACTTATTATTGATATCCACAGCCTATATTTTTATTTTAATTCTACTTTATAACAGTTGTTTTAAATGGATGATTGATCACAAAAACAGATTACTAAGCAAACTTTATATTTCATTCTTTCTAGACATATTAGTACTGTCTAAATATTATCATCAGTTGAAAAACACATGCCAGCGGATACTTAGGCCTTTAACATGCGTCTACTCCACACATCAGATTGGCACTTAGGCCAACACTTCATGAATAAAAGCCGAGAGGCAGAGCACCAGGCGTTTTTAGAGTGGTTGCTCACTACAATTAATGAGCAAAAAATAGACATATTAGTAGTAGCCGGTGACATTTTTGATACAGGCACGCCGCCCAGTTATGCGCGAAAATTATACAATAATTTGATGGTAGGCATTCAAAATACTCACTGCCAACAAGTATTGATTGTAGGAGGTAATCATGACTCGGTCGCTGTGTTACATGAATCTCGCCGCATTCTATCTTGTTTAAATATTACCGTCATTGGTGGTATATCAGACAACCTTGAAGAACAAGTACTTACAATTAAGGACAGTAACAGTCAACCTATAGCCATTATCTGCGCAGTACCTTACATTCGACCAAGAGATGTATTAAACAGCCAAGCAGGACAAACCCAAACAGAAAAACAGCAGACTTTAGAGCAAGCCATCGCTGATCATTATCAACAGCTCTTTGATATTGCACAACAAAAAGCCAAAAACAGCAATCAAGCACAGCCTCTCCCCATAATTATGACAGGTCATTTGGCTACAGTAGGGAGTCAATCTTCAGAGTCAGTACGTGATATCTATATAGGCAGTTTGTCAGCCTTTCCTGCACGACACTTTCCTCCAGCTGACTATATTGCCTTGGGCCATCTTCATAGTAGTCAGCAAGTGTCGGGGGTAGATCATATTCGCTATTCAGGCTCTCCTATTCCACTGAGCTTTGATGAAGTAGATGACGCTAAACAAGTGTTGTGTGCTGAGCTGACAAGTAATGGCTTGGCTTCTGTCGAAAGTATTGAAGTCCCTCGCTTTCAATCAATGGCTACCGTTAAAGGTAATTTAGCTGATATAGAACAACAGCTTGGTCAACTAGAATCAACACCAGGGCAATCCACTTGGTTAGAAATCATTATTCAGGAAGACGATTACTTATCTGATTTGCAGTCTCGACTTCAACAGCTGATCGCGGACACACCTTTTGAAATATTGAAGTTAAAGCGAGCCCGCAGCCAACAACAAACTATTGAACGAGAGGCTAAAGAAACCCTAACTGATTTATCTCCTATCGACGTATTTCAACGGCGGTTAGCCCAAGAAACTATGAATGACTCACTAAAAAATCAGTTAACACTGCATTTCAAAACCATACTAAGTGAGATAAAAGAAGACGAAACGCAATCGACAACAAGCATAAGTTGTAAGGAAAAAGCTTCTCTATAATGAAAATCTTAAGCTTACGGTTAAAAAATATTAATTCCCTTAAAGGTGAGTGGCTTATCGACTTTACTGAGCCAGACTTTGCTAACAATGGGCTGTTTGCTATTACAGGCCCAACAGGCGCAGGAAAAACAACATTACTAGACGCCATCTGTTTAGCCTTATACCACGAAACCCCACGATTAAAAGTGTCTGTTGCCAGCAATGACTTAATGAGCCGACACACAGCAGAGTGCTCAGCTGAAGTCGAGTTTGAAGTAAAAAACAACCGTTACCGTGCTTGCTGGCAACAACGTCGCGCCAGAGGCAAAACTGATGGTAAATTACAACCACCTGTTGCGGAACTTGCTAAATTGAACGGTTCTACAAGCGGTGTGATTATTGCTGACAAGTTAGCAGAAACCCGAAAACAAATAGAGACTGTCACTGGTTTAGATTTTAGTCGCTTTACGAAGTCAATTTTATTAGCCCAAGGAGGATTTGCTGCTTTTTTAAATGCTAAACCCAATGAACGAGCCGAACTGTTAGAGGAACTTACAGGTACTGAGATTTATGGGCAAATATCTCAGCGTGTATATGAACACAGCCAACAAGAAAAAAATACTTTATCGTTATTATATGATAAAGCAAACGTTACCAAACTGCTTGATACTGAAACAAAAAACCAACTAACAACAAAACAGGAAACCCTAGCAAAAACTATAGATCAATTAGAAATTGATCTAAAAAAATATAACTCGCTAAAACAATGGTTAGAGCAAATATCTGAGTCTGAAGCTAAAATCCAACAAATTAAAGATAAGATTGACCAACACCAAAAGACTATAATCCAAGCAGCCGTTGATATTAAAAAGCTAGAATCACACCAGCTTGCCTTAGAAATCAAACCAATCTACAAGTCTTGGTTAGATATCAATCAACGATTTAGTAATAATCAGCAGGACTTAGATAGGTGTCTTAGAGAACAAACAACAGTTCAAGACTCAATTAAACAAGCTGAACAACAAGTAAAGTCACTAGCAGACCTTTATCAGCAACACCAAATAGAGCAAAGCAGCCTGGAAAAAATAGCTGATCAGGTGACTCCTCTAGACTATAAAATAGCAGAGCTTACCAGTCAGCAGAAAAAATCTGAAAGTGATTTACAGAGTCTAAAACAGCAGCTAATGACACAACAAGACGCTCTTAAAAAAGCTAGTAACCAACAAGCAGAGACTGAATCAAACTATATTAGCGCAAAAAACTATCTAGACGCACATTCGCAATACAAATACTTAGCAGAAAAACTCCCATTATGGAAAGAACAATTCAAGCAACGTCATAATCTTTACCAACAAGAGAAAGAACACACTAATCAAGTAGCATACACCAAAAAATTAACTGAAGAGAAAAATAGTCAAATCGATGAAGCTAAAATTGCTATTAATGAATCCAGACTATTATTACAGGAACAACAAAGCCAACAGCAAGCATTATCTGACCAAGTTAAGCAAATTTTGGGTGTACACGATAATGAAACTCTGGAAAAAAATTATCATCAAGTAATAGAGCAGCATCCATTACTCAATGAGCTTGAAAAGCTAGCCAGACATTACCGTGAATATATTATCAACCAAGAAAGTCTAACAAATAACAAAAGCAATACTGAACAAAAGCTTTCAGCGCTCAATAGCAAACGGTTAGAAAAAAACCAAATAAAAAAAGTAACACAAGAGCATATAACCACTATTGAGAAAAACCTAAGTTTAGAGCTTAATATTCAAAGCCTATCAGCACATCGGGCAAAGTTACAAAAAGATGACCCTTGTCCTTTATGTGGTTCAGAAGAACATCCAGCAATAGCTGAATATCAGCAAGTAGACCCCTCTAAAACAGAGCAGCAACTCTTAATAAAACGTGAAGAGTTAGCTGAATTAGAGCAATACTTGCAAAGCATCAATGATGAAGTCATTACTATTACTCAACAACAAAAGTATAACCAACAGGAAATTGATGCTTTAGTAAACAAAGTCAAACAGTGTACAAATGAGTGGACTAATATCGTTAATACATTAGACATTCGAATAGCTATCGATAATGATTCAGCTATAACCAAATTTTTACAAACAAGTAAAACACAATATGAGCAACTAACCAGCCAGTGGAAACAGTTTAAAGCAATCGAGAAGCAACTCGCAGATCTACAACAGCAAATACAAAAACTTGAGTCCAAGCAATTACAGCATGAAAGTGATTTAAAGCTGCTAAATCAAGCGGTAGAAAATCTACAGGGGCAACACCAGACTGAAACAAAAGAGCTACTAAACACCCAACAACAGCTGTCCGAATTAGAAGCAGCTCTTAACCAAGAGTTAGCCATTTTTAATGACTCTCTGCCCAATTTAGTTAATCAACATGACTGGCTCAGCAAACAAGGTTTATTAAGTAAAACATACCAACAAACTCAACAACAGCATAATGAACTACTACAGACATTAGCTGATAATAAGTTAGCCATTAATAGTTTAGAAAAAGATACCAAACAAACATTCAGCTTAATAGAAAACCTAACTACGTCATTAAGTGCCGTTAATGATCAATTAATAATACGCCAGTCAGAACGTTATGCACTTTTTGGTGATAAAAAAATTGATACTGAGCGCCGTCAATTAAAAGAGCAATTAAGTGTTCAAGAGCAGCAATTGCAACAAGCTAAGGACCAGCTGAACCACCAGAACCAAAATCACAACCAGCTTAAAGGACAAGCAACTACACTACAACAAAACAAGCAACTATTAACCAAACAACTACAAAAACTCACCCAGCAATGGCAACAAGCTTTAACTGACAGTCCTTTTTCTAGTCAGGAATCATTTGAGCAGGCGATCTTGTCAACAGCAGAATATGAGCAGCTAAAAAAGTTAAAGCAAAAACTTGATAATGAGCAGCAACGTAATCAGGGATTATTGCAAGGAGCAGAACAAACACTAAGTGATTTGCAGGGAAAGCAACTCACAGAACTAACAATTTCTGAAATCAATAACCAACTAACCGAACTTGTTAAACAACAAAAACAAACACAAGAAGACATGGCTGAACTGAAAGCTACCCTAAAAGCAGATGAAGCAGCACAGCAAAAGCAGCAATCATTATTAGCAGAAATTCAGCAACAACAGTCTATTACTGATACCTGGGTAAAGTTAGACAGCCTGATCGGATCAGCCAAAGGCGACAAGTTTCGTCGTTTTGCCCAAGGTGTTACATTAGACCACTTAGTATATCTGGCTAATCAACATATACAAAGACTACATGGCCGCTACCAACTTAAGCGTAAACTTACTGAAGAGCTAGAATTAGTAGTAGTTGACACCTGGCAAGCAGATGTAGAAAGAGATACCAGAACCTTATCAGGCGGAGAGAGCTTTTTAATTAGCCTTGCTTTAGCCTTAGCTCTCTCTGACTTGGTAAGTCATAAAACATCAATTGACTCTTTATTTTTAGATGAAGGATTCGGCACCCTTGATGCAGAAACATTAGATACAGCTCTTGATGCCTTAGATGCACTCAACGCCAGCGGTAAGATGGTAGGAATCATTTCTCATGTTGAAGCACTAAAAGAAAGAATTCCCACTCAAATTCAAGTAAAAAAGACTAATGGTTTGGGTTATAGTCGGTTAGATAAGAAGTTTTCTGTATAAAAACACTATGTAAGCGCAAGCTTTGCCCCTAGCCTCATCAATACCCCAATGATCTAGTTCAAGGAGAAATATTATACTTTTTTATAATTTTATTTTTAAGGTTATCATCGTAAATATCTTCAAATGCATTATTTAAATTACTATAGACCTCATCAGAAGTATTATTACTAACAGCCATGTAATAGTTGTACTTAAAAGTCATTATAGCTGATTCAACATCTTCAAATTTGTAGCCTAGCTTTTTCAGCCTAATTGGCAAAGAAATATTATTTCCAGAAATCAAGTCTACTTTTAGTGCATATAGCTTCTTAATATTTTCTTCCTCTGAAACAGAAATTCTCAGCGCTTTATTTTCTTCAAACCCTTCTGAACTTAAAAACTGATGACTAACATCGCCACGCATAACACCAATAAGATATTTTTTTGCATCATCTATAGTAGCAAGAGTAATGTCTTTACGACTACTTAGCTTATATAAATAAAATTGCTTACCTGAAAATAATGGCCCTATCCACTGAAATAGGGATTCTCTTTCCGGAGTACGTAAAATGGTATAAATGATTACATTAGGTTTGTATAGAGCAATTTGGTATGATCGAGCCCAAGGATATAAGTGAATGCTATATTTATAGTTTGCTTTTCCTAATACTTTTTTAACTATTTCTGTTGAGGCTCCAACAACTTGGCCTTTTTCGCGATAATTATATGGAGGCCAATTTTCTGTCACCACTAATAACTCATTAGCGCTAAGCTGTAACATGCTAGCAGCAACAATCATCAAGCTTAAGCATTTTACTATCATTTGGTTATATAACCTACAAACAAACTAAGCTTAATTATAGCTTCAGCTATTGTGCTTCCAAATATTTACTATGCAAGAGATAAGGGAACACCTTTGCAATAAATGCATGAATTATGTACAATTCATATCCTTTATTTTCAGTTTTATCCTGACTCAAGAAGATGTAGGAGTAGCCAACCGATGCTAAGGACAACAGCTTTTAACACTGTACTTCTGTTTATCACCGTTTTGTTGGCCAACATCGCCAGTGCTGAAATTTATCGATGGGTAGATCAAAATGGCAAAGCTCACTTCAGCGACAAGAAGCCTCAACACAAGCAAGTAAACACTGTTAATGTCAATCAAACCAACACTTACCAAAATGTTGAATTAAAACCTTTAGGGCCTTCTTCCGTTAGTACTAGCAGAAAACGTAATAAAGGGGTTGTAATGTATAGTGCTGAGTGGTGCGGTTACTGCAAAGTTGCACGCAATTATTTCCAGTCAAAAGATATTCCATTTAAAGAGTATGATATTGAAAAAAGCCAAAAAGGCCGTGATGATTTTAATAAACTGGGCGGCGGCGGTGTACCACTTATTTTGGTTGGCAAAAAAAGAATGTCAGGCTTTAGTCAGCAACGATTTGACAACTTATACTACCGAAAAAAGTAATCTACTGCTTCACCATTGTCTTATGCAAGGCTTTTGGCCAGTCTGCCTTAGGATTAAGCTTAATATAAGCTTTGCCCTCCATAACAGGCTCTAGCTTATCCAAGTGGTTAGCTAAATAATCTCCAGTAATCTTTAGCCTTAACGGATAAAACAAATCATTACTCTGTGCAGTCCCTTCAATAACAATATGATCTTTTTTTGCAGTTGGAGAAATGAAGGTTATTGTTGCAGGGATAATGATATCATCTAAATTGAACAACGTAATCCTTGCCTCAGAGTTAAGCTCAGCTAAATTTGCTTGTTCTTTTTCAAGAAAAATCAACATTTCAGCACCTGTTGCATTCATCATTTCTAACAAAACTGTATCAGGTTTAATTCGCTGATTTTTTTTCACCTTTATTTGCAAAATTTTTCCAGAAACAGGCGCTTTTATCATTGTATAAGCTAACTGTTGTTTCAAGACCATTATTTGCTGCTGCAAATGAGAGACTGCTTCTTGGTTAATAGTTTCCATTTCTTTTGCTAACTGACAACCAAGTTGAGCTAATTCGAGTGCTTTATTTTTTTTTGACTCAACTGGGGGACAGTTACTCACTGACTTACTGTTTTGCTTCCCTAACAAAGCTAAACGGTCCTCAACTTTGGTTATTTGGTTTTTAATTGGCGTTTTACTTAACTCCAGAAGTAATTGTCCTTGTTTGACAATGGCTCCCCCCTGAACTCTGACTCGCTTTATTTTGCCAGATATGACGCTGGTTAAATTAATAATAGGTAGTTTCAACTCACTCTTAGCAATAGCAATTCCAGGATATACATGAATATATATAAACCAACTGATAATACCGGCAAAGACAATAAAGAGTATGACAGCAGATGAATATTGCCAAGGTTTTAGATAATAAAACTCTTTCATACTCTTTATGTATCCTTAATGCCCTCTTACTTAAAGAACAGAAGTGGATTTCATCTACTCGTCATTCACCTCTTATACACCTAAACCCTAAAAGTCATTCAACAAGGGTATAAACTCTTGCCCTTTAAATATCCGCTTAGGATTACCACGCTCTAATTGCGTGTGTTGCTGCCAGCGTTTAACACTTTCAGCCGCTATAGCCATTTGCTCTAACTCATTTAGCTTTTCTTGCAATCTAAGTAAAGCAAGTTTCTTATTACTATGCTGGCTCCGTTGGCTTTGCACAATACACTGTATACCTGTGGGTATATGAGTAACCTGCACCGCTGAGTCAGTGGTATTAACATGCTGTCCACCTGCCCCTTGAGAGCGGCAAGTGGTGATTTTGACTTGCTCCCTTGGGATCGAAAAATCTTTTACAGGCCAATAGCGGCCAGAAAAAAACCAGTTTTTACGCTTATGCCCACGTCGAAACTGACTTTCACTCTGCCACAATAAAGAACCCTGCCAACGTTGAGCAAATACTTCTGCCTCAGCCCCTGTTACTGTATAAAGCACCGAATAACAACAGCCTTTATCATTGGCCGCTATTCTTTCAACCTCGTTCAGTTCAATATCAAACTGCTTTGCTTCCTCTTCTAGGTAGCGCGCAGATAGAGTAACAGCACGAGTGCACTCCACTGGTCCACGTCCAGCGCTTAATTGTAACCAAAACATCAACATCCCCCACTCTTCGAGGTTTTGTAGGTGAGAATGGGTTTAAGGCTGGCAATCAGCTCAATCAGTCCTGCGTCTTTTAAGTCTTGAATAACTTGATCTATCGACTTATAAGCCTGTGGGGCCTCTTCATAAAGCAGCGCCTTATTTTTACAAACCACATGACTGCCCAATGACGTTTTCTGTAAGTCTTGTACCCGATATTTATTAGATAACCGCGCTTTAGCTTCAGAACGCTGCCATTTTCTTCCTGCTCCATGGGCTAATGAAAATAATCCAGTAGCACTTTTAATTGGTTTTACTAGATAAGTATGTGCTCCTCTGGAACCCGGTATTGCAACAACACCTTGGTCGCTAGGTGTTGCTCCTTTACGATGTAACCAGCCTATCCCATTCTGTTTAGACACCAGATTATGGGTAACATCCAGCAACGACTCAGCATCTATATTTAGTGTAGCCATTATCTGGCTGGCAATTAGTGCTCGATTAGCGCAAGCCCAGCGAACTGCATCGTCATGTTTGTTTAAATACGCAACTCCTGCATCAGAGTCCGCTACAATACCTGCAGAATTAAACTGCGCAATATGTTGGTTTAGAATTTCATGTCCGTAGCCACGAGACCCACTATGCACTAACAGCTGTACATGTTTTTTTGATAAATGAATAGCCTCAGCCAGGGTTTGATCAAAAATAGTGTCAACTATTTGCAACTCAGCAAAATGATTGCCTCCACCAATACTGCCTAATGCTTGGTCAAAGTCTCTGCTGATAACACCAAACTGTTGTTTGGTTTGCTCAATCTCGTCTAACCAATCTAGATCAAGCGGATCATCCAAAATTGAGAGTTTGTCTATCCAGCGAGATATTTTGACCTTGTTGATCGGTTTATCAGTTTGCCATAGTCCCATGCCACATCCTATGTCGCTACCCACTAGGTAGGGATATAAGGTGTTTTTACTTAAAAACGCAGCACCTATGGGATAGCTTTTTCCAGGGTGTAGATCAGGCATACCTGCTACTTTCAGCATATCTGGCAATTTGGCTGAAAATTTTAATTGCTCAATTGCTTTTCCTTCAATCCAGGTTTTGTCAGAAGCAATTAGCTCAATATTTTTTTCAATTTGTTTAATGGCGTTAAACGTGCCCATTACTTTTGTCCATATTAATAACGATTAATAAGACAGGGCAACCAAGGAAGGAAGAGATAGATAGGAAACTTCTACTAGGTAGGGAATATAATCGAAAATAATACCTAACTACCAAGCCACCTTGTTGCCTTGCCCAGTATTTTGTTGTTGATTAGTTATGTAATACAGCATTTTTACCTCCGTTTATTTTATTTATACTCTTCACAAATAATTTCTAGGTTTTGTCATCTTCACCTAAAAACCATCCATATTAGATATATCATAGTTAAATTGGGTTTCGCCTAAAATTCACTTCGCTAAATAACAGGCGGCTAAAAATTTGAGCGAACTTTAAGCGATCTAATGTTGAAAATCAACTAAGAAAGAACCACCTTAGCCAAAAGCTTTTCATCTATGTTTGTTTATTATTTCTTGGTAACCCGCTTGGTAATCTGGGTATTTAAACTGGTACCCTAGCTCTATCAGTCGCTGATTACTGCATCGTTTGCTACTAGTAGATGCTCGGCTTAGTGGCAAGGTCGGCTTTGTATTTAGCTGAGTAGCTAACCAACTGACGACCTCACTTAATCGCGCTGGATGATTATCTACCCCGTTATAACACGAGGCCAATTGCACCCCCAGGTTATCTTGCTCAATTAAATAAGCCAAAATACCTGCACAATCATCTTGATGAATTCGATTAGTATATGGATCATTTGCGCCAACAACGCCATACCCTGCCCGTACTTGCTTAAACAAATACTCTCTGCCTGGACCATAAATACCAGAAAAGCGCACGGCTGTGGTAGGGATATCACTTTTCTCCAGCAACTGTTCTGCTTCTAACAAGCGCAACCCTATGCCTGTAGGTAATGTTTCACTGGTTTCGGTGACCCACTCATCATGCTGCTGGTGATATACGCGACTACTTGAAACATACAGCAAACGGCGAGTATTTTGTTTCGTTCTCTCGAGCCAGCCAAGTAAATTGCTAAGGCCTTTCACATAGGCTTGACGATACCCTTCATCTGAACGTTCACTAGCTGCCACACAATAAACCACGTAGTCACAGGTTGGCCAGTCTGAAAAGGTTCTTTCAATTGTAATATCTGAAGCAACAGGTTTTATCTCACTTGGTAATAAATCAGGGTTTCTTCTTACACCCCAGACATTAAACCCTTTTGAAAACATCAACTTAGATAGACGCGTACCTATATCTCCACAACCAACAATTAGGCAACTTTTTTGATCTTCCATTGCATGATTCTTCTAAAAAATGTCTACTATAAATAGAAAACTGATTGATTTTTTTAATAGTATGATAATCGGTACTTAAGCCATGCTACGACCGACAAACTAAACATTAACGAACTTCACAAAAGCAGTTGTAGTTTTTGCTTAGGGAAAATAGCATAGTACTGACTATATATACAGTATACAATTACGCAAAATACCATACTGTGTTAAGTTGACATATACGATATGTTAGTAAGTATTAGATAGCTTAAACAAGCAAATAGCGCTAAATAAGCTAAACAAATAGCGCACACCAAAAACTAAAAGTAGCCTGTCATGACTCTGACTGAACTTAAATATATTGTTACGCTTGCTCAGGAGCAGCACTTTGGCCGTGCAGCTGAGCGATGTTTTGTTAGCCAGCCCACCTTAAGCGTAGGCGTTAAAAAGCTGGAAGATGAACTGGGTGTCGCCATTTTTGAACGCACCAAAAATGCCGTGCATGTAACCCCTCTAGGACAAAAGATAGTGGAGCAAGCCCAAAAAGTGCTTGAAGAGGCCACCACCATCAAGCATATCTCTTCTGCCGGCAAGAACCAGCTCAGCAGCCCTCTACGGGTAGGCGCCATATTTACCATTGGTCCTTATTTATTCCCTCATTTAGTGCCTCAGCTGCATAAAGTAGCACCTGAAATGCCACTGTATATTGAAGAAAACTTTACTGCGGTATTAAGACAAAAGCTACGTAAAGGGGAATTAGACGCCATTATCATTTCACTCCCTTTCACCGAGCCTGATGTTGTTACCAAACCATTATACGACGAGCCATTTACAGTCTTAATGCCCGCGAACCACCGCTATACCCGGCTTAAAGTCGTTAATCCGGAGCACTTGGCTGAAACGGACTTATTGCTATTAAGTGAAGGGCATTGTTTCCGCGACCAAGTGCTGGAGCTATGCCCTGCATTAGCTCAAACAGCAGATAAAGCCACTAAAACTCAAACCAGTGTTGAAGCCAGCTCTCTCGAAACAATTCGTCATATGGTTGCTTCAGGAATGGGTATTACTGTGTTACCTGACTCTGCAGTGCATGATGGCCACTATGCCAAAGGGATGCTAGCCACCCGTCCCTTTAAATCTCCACCCCCATATCGAACTGTAGCGTTAGCTTGGCGGGTCAGTTTTCCCAGGCCTAAGGCAATTGATGTATTAGCTGATGCTTTACGGCTGTGTTCTGTAAGCGACTAGCTGCTTTGTAACCAACTAACTGTTTTGCGACTGGTTTATAATGGCAAATGACTTACATCAAGTCCCCATTACACAACTCAAAGGTGTGGGTGCAAGCTTGGCTGAAAAGCTGGCCAAGCTAAACATTTATACAATTCAAGATTTACTATTTCACTTGCCTTTGCGTTATCAGGACCGCACAAAAATTACACCAATAGGAGCACTACAGTTTGGTCACGAAGTCGTTATCCAGGGCACAATTCAAAAAACACAAATAGCTTTTGGCAAACGTAAAAGTTTGATGTGCCAAGTTCAAGATAGCTCTGGCATTTTAACATTGCGCTTTTTCCACTTCACTGCCAGTCAAAAAAATAATTTAACAACAGGCTCAGACATTCGTTGCTTTGGTGAAGTTCGCCATGGCAGTAGTGGCTATGAACTTTATCACCCAGAATATCAACTGCTGAATGGTGATCAGCCGTTACCTGTTGAAGAGTACTTAACCCCTATTTATCCAACCACTGAAGGTTTAGGCCAAAAACGTATTCGAGGTCTTTGCTCTCTGGCTTTAGATATGTTGAGCAACCAACATGGATTAACGGAGTTATTACCCAATAATATTCATCGTAAATTTAAAATTGCCTCACTGGTTGATGCAATTATGTTGCTTCATCAACCACCTCCAGAAACACCTCAGCACCTTATCACTGAAGGAAAGCACCCTGCTCAACAAAGGTTAAAATACGAAGAGCTGCTAGCCCATCAGCTTAGTTTGCTACGGTTACGTCAAAAAGCCCAGAAAATACCAGGCTACCCACTGTCTACAGGGAAAGACCTACAACAAATGTTGAGCAATAACCTTCCCTTTAAGCTAACAGGTGCCCAACAACGAGTGGTTAACGAAATTAATGCCGATTTAGCAAAACCAGCGCCCATGTTACGACTGGTACAAGGTGACGTAGGCTCAGGTAAAACCATGGTTGCAGTAATGGCCGCCTTAAAAGCCGTGGCCAATGGTTATCAAGCTGCGGTTATGGCGCCAACAGAAATTTTAGCGGAACAACACCTGAATAACTTCACTACTTGGCTAACGCCTTTAGGCTTGAAAGTGTCCTGGTTAGCCGGCAAGTTGAAAGGAAAAAAACGCACTGAGCAACTGACGAGTATTGCTTCAGGTGAAGCCCATATAGTGGTGGGTACTCATGCCATTTTTCAAGATGATGTACAATTTAAGCAGCTAGCCTTAGTGATAGTGGATGAACAACATCGGTTTGGTGTCCATCAACGCTTGTCATTAATGAGTAAAGGCGAAAATGGCCAGACTAAGCCACACCAGCTTATTATGACCGCTACCCCTATCCCCCGCACCTTAGCTATGTGTGCCTATGCTGATTTAGACTGCTCTGTTATTGATGAACTGCCTCCAGGGCGAACACCTGTGACTACGGTAGCTATCGAAGACTCTCGTCGTCCTCATGTTATCCAACGGGTACAGTATGCCTGCCAAAACGGCCGTCAGGCTTATTGGGTGTGCACGTTAATTGAAGAGTCTGAAGCACTACAGTGCCAGGCTGCTGAAGCCACTGCCGAGCAATTACGCGCAGAATTACCAGACCTTAGCATTGGCCTTATCCACGGCCGGATGAAAGCCAGCGAAAAAGCCGCCATTATGGCCGAATTTAAAACCAATAACTTAAATTTATTGGTAGCAACCACTGTGATTGAAGTGGGTGTTGATGTACCCAATGCCAGCTTAATGATTATTGAAAACCCCGAGCGGCTTGGTCTGGCTCAGCTCCACCAATTGCGCGGCCGAGTAGGCCGGGGATCAACCGACAGTTATTGTGTATTACTCTATCATCGACCTTTGTCAAAGCACGGCCGAGCCCGCTTGGAAATAATGCGCGAAACCAATGACGGCTTTGCTATTGCCGAAAAAGACTTGGAATTACGAGGCCCAGGGGAAGTATTAGGCACCCGTCAAACGGGACTGATGCAATTTAAAATAGCAAGTCTTGAACAAGATGCCCACCTGCTACCGCTGGTAAAAAATACCGCTGAGCAACTTATTTCCACTCATCCAGAAGCTGTCGAGCCACTAGTTACCCGCTGGTTAGGACAGAATGAACAATACGCTAATGTTTAAATAGCCTGTCATTATCTGTTTGTTACACAGGCCCTTACCCCCCTTAAACACCTTTGATAGTATAAAACAGCAAAATAAGCCGAAGCCATGTAACCAAGAATGACTACAACAAACGATGCATGTACAAGAGATGCATACAAAAGCAGCAAGCCAACCAAACTAACAAAGCTATTATTAAGTTTTGTTTTTGCTTCTCTAGCAAGCTCAATCTGGGCAGAACAAATAGCCCCAGCACCCGATCAAACAATACCAGACCTATTGTGTAGAGATATCGCAAAGTGTCAGAAGATAGCCAAGCCCACAGAGTGGCCTGCCCCCGTTGAAGCGAAAGGGCTGATTTATGGGAACCTATTGTTTACATTTATCTTACCACCACCAGATAAAGCGGTTCGCTCTTTTGATTCCGACTCTGGACTAGCAGCATTACTGGAAGATGGCTCAGCCTTTTCATTCTATGTAACTGAAAAAATGGAAGGCACAACCAGTGCTTTTGAGTATGTATTCGATACCTCCATTAGTGAACTACCAAAGCAACTACCAGTAGACTATGCCGCAGCAGTGGTTATGTATGGCATAAAAGATCAACCTGCCAAGGACACAGAGTTTAGAAAATATAAAAGAGAGAGCTGGACTGTTATAGCTGGTTTTAGTGACACAGAAGGGGTAAAAATTATGGTTGCTCACAAACAATTTACAGACAGACTCTTTATAGTGAAGTTAAACCCAAAGGCAAAGCAATATTTTGGCCAGGTAATGTCTTCTATATCGCTAGGGGAAAGGTAAATAACACTTAACTACAAAAATGCTTTTAATATCGCATATTGTTACAATAACAGCGTGAACCACATCACCCGCCTATAGCTTATAAACAATTAATTCTGCCTATAATTTCTTCAGGAAGATAAATAGTTACCAGCCTATCACCCCAAGCTAGCAAGCTGAATATCATGTAGCTAGTTTTACCGTGATTTTTTAACTGTAAAACGCTTTCTTATATCATGGAGGATATATGAAAATATTGCGTCACCTTTTAACACCATTTCTAGTGTTAGTTTCACCATCCATTAATGCCCAGGCAGTCGATCTTATCCAAGAACAAAATGGAAACTATAATCATATCTTTCAAAACCCAAACCCTAATATCATTCAAGAAAAATTAATTATAATAAGTACGGATTTTCTAGCTTCAGACGTAGAAAATTTAACGCAAATAAAAATTATGCTTTTTGATAATATGTCAATTACTGCTAATCGGAGAAAAATAATTAATGATATATTGCTCAGTGATTTATGGGTAGGCTCTGTTGAAGGTATCGCAAACAGCTCTGTCATTCTTGCTATTTCTGCCACAAGTATTTCAGGGAAAGTTAAAGTTTTTGGAAGAACTTTTTTTATCCGTTACCTTAATGGCCAACAGCTTCTACGTGAAGTAATAGAACCCAGTTTTACTGAAAACTGGTCAAATCAAATCGACGAAACCAAAGAACAACGGGTCTTTGAAATCGTTAATTCAGAGCGCTCAACCAGCAATCTCTATTCCTACAATTATGATACTAAATTAGCAAGATCATCACGGCTTCACTCTGAAGATATGGCACAAAATAATTATTTCAGCCATACCAGCCGCGATGGAAGATCCCCTTTCGATAGAATTAAAGCCCAAGGCTACCAATACAGTCGAGCAGGAGAAAATATAGCAGCAGGCGCTTCAACAGCAGAGCAAGCAATGGAGCTATGGATGAACAGCTCAGGACACAGAGCAGCAATACTAAGCAACCAATTTTGTGATATCGGGGTGGGTTACGGTTATAGCTCATCTAATCGCTACAAACATTTATGGACCCAAAACTTCGGTAGAAAACAGGAAACACAATCTTGTAAAGATAATCCAGATCCAGGGGACGATGGCGATTTAACCAATGGTAAGCCTAAAACCAACCTTTCAGGATCAAGAGGACAATGGTTGCATTATAAATTGACTGTACCCAATAATGCACAAAACTTATCAGTCACAATTAAAGGAGGCAGTGGTGATGCAGATTTATATATGAAATTTGCCAAACGCCCCACTTCATCTGATTATGACTGTAGACCCTATCTATACGGCAACAACGAAAGCTGTACAGTCAATGCCCCCAAGACAGGCATGTACTATATTAGTGTTATGGCTTATAGCTCATATACGGGTTTAACTTTAACCGCTAAGTTTGATCAATAATAAAAGCTTGGATAATTAAAAGGCTGCCTGTTGATAAATCAACAGGCAAAGGTTTACTAGATTCTTACATACATTTAAGCAGCTTTGCTCTCTCTTCTCTTTTTGAACCAAACAATACTCAGACCCAATGCGATACAATAAAATATTCCTAACATTAAAAAAACACCATACCCATTTGAATAAATCATTCGTTGGATATTTGAAGGTATTAAAAAGTGCACAATGGATTGCATTGAAGTAACTGCATAAAAAATGCCTAGTACAGCAAGGTAGTTGGTCATCTTATTGGTTCGTCCCATTAAAAATAAGCCAACAATAAATGGAAGAAATGCCAACAATGCAATAAAAACCGCGCCAAATGAAAAAAAACCACCCATTACTACTATCCATATTAATATTTAAAAATTTGATACTATTAGTTTTTAACAACTTTGGTTCCAGCAAGCAATTCATGAACACAGCGTTTTTCACCACCAAATATAAATAGAATATTCACCAAACCAGCCTCATGAATATCTTTACTTTCCAACTCCACTGTAGGCGTTTTATACGCATCATGATTAGAGGTCCTTAGCCTTGGCTTTCTCGGCTATTTAGCTACAAGACAAGGACAGCCGCTATTCCAATTAAATAAAGTGAGCGGGAAATACGGCAAGAGCATTACTCAGTGGTTTACCCGATTTGGCTTTGGTCCCGCTAAAATCTTCCACAGCTTCCGTCATACCTTCAGGGATTTAGCAGTTGAGTCAGACATTCCTAATGAGCACCTAAAGGCTCTCTTAGGCCACGCACAGGGAGACATGACATATGGTATCTACGGCTCTGGCTTTAGTTTGAGGGTGCTTAATGCGAGCTTACAGAAAATAGAGGTAAGAAACTGCTGTGTGAACTTGTGAGATAAGCATTTATTGATATATACAAAAAGAGCGCTTTGTTTAGCGCCCTTAATGTTTATACAAGACTTGAATTAGAACTTGTATTGAGCTGATAAAGTGTATAAATCAATATCAGTTTCGCCAAACCTTAGCGTATCATTTTTATTTTCATCATACTTCTCACCAACGTCATTGATACGCTCCCACTGAAGACCAAAAGCAATGTTATCAGTTAGGTTATAGTTAGCACCAAGACCAACTGTTAGGCTAGAGCCTTTCTTAGACTCTGATGATTTAACGTTGAATTCAGGAAAAACAGTACTAGTTTCAGAGTAATCTTCCTCTACTTTCCATTTCATAACCCCTACGCTAGCTTTAAGCTCAAAGCTGTTATTTATTGGGTAGAAGCCAACTGCTTTTATACCGTATCCTTTAATTTCATTTTCAACTTTTTCTTTTTCGCTTCCACGAGGACTCTTCCATTCAGCGTCGGGCCTGCCAAGGTCAGAATAGTTTACTTCTAATCCAAAGTACTTATTTACACGATACCCAGCGAAAAGGTTTACTGTCAGGTCTCTATATGTGTACTCAGATTTTCCAAAGCCGTATCCGTCTACATCATCTTCATAATCTGAATAAGAGTTCTTGTAATCTGCAGCCCCTGCTCCAAGACCCAAGTAAAAACCGCTTTTCTCGTCTTCAAAAGGATTTAAATTATTTTCTGCAAAGGCAGGTACAGCAATGGATGAAACTACAGCAATGGCTAAAACAGACTTTCTCATATCTCCCCCTAGGAGTACTTCTTGATACGACTATTGTTGATTAATTATTCAGACAGAATAAAATATAGTCGGTATTGTTATGTGAAGTACGACAGGTAAACAATGAGTATTTTCCGTACTACTCGCCGTGAAGTTAGTATGGTATGGGGTTTCATTAATTTATATTTAAGAAGACGAAAGCAAGGTATTTTCTCGTAAGGTTTAACTTTATACTCGATTCCGAAGTTTTTTTAGGTTGACATAACTGCTAATTTATTTATGCAGCCGCTCTGTATTTTAATGAGTCAGTGGGCTCTTGTTTGCCCAAATCTAAACCCGCTAAATGCTTTTTCGAGCGGCGCTCAGGAAGCACACTGATTATTGCAGCGGTAAAGGCTTTCAGTTGCTGTTTTGGTTCATCAGCCGTGACAACTGCTTCTACAGTTTTTATTAGGGCTTCTGTTTTGATTCGCTCAGTCAAACAGCCAACAGGAAGCCCGGGCTGCTTATTTTCAAGGCGGACGGATTGCTCTGGATGTAGCAGTAACATATGGTCGTACAGCAGGCTCATGATCACGCCTCGCGTTGATCCTTCTTCGCCTTGTTGTTTGGCCAATCGGTTCCAGCCAGCATGTTGCTTCCAGTCCTCAATGAAAACCTCAACTAACCATCTCAATGTATAAACCCTAGCAATATCACCATGCCGCCAGGACATGTCGGATGCCACTAGATATCGATAATTTTTTTCTCCCTCATATTTCAAAGCAACCACAAACCGCTTTTTACCATGGGCTTTCACATAAACCCGAGCCGCCAGCATGGTGATTGACTGTGTTTTTTGGCCTCGGATAATTAACTTGGTATCGACGCCTGTTTGGCGTGCAAAGTAATGTGTAAGTCGTACTTTTTTTCCTTGGGAAAGGATTAGTTGATTGGAGCGTAATTGACTCACCACTTGAGCACCACCCGTCGCAATGGAAGCCTTATCCATGAATTCTGCTGTGCTATACAGTGCATCAGCAATGACCGCATTAATCTTTATATCAGAAAATGACAATGAAAATGCTTCAACCATCTCAAGTGCTAAAGCTTGTTTGGTCGGATAATCTGGGTTGGGCTTAGGTTTTTTGGGTCTTTCTTTTCCAGGAATACCCAGCCTCTTTAGGGCTTTATTTTTCTGACGCCAAGCACTTAACGCTGGATCAGGTGTATAAAAGCGAAAAGCAATCGGTAAGGTAGCTACAGGTGTCACCAGTAGCATAAACACTAGCTCTTGCCCTTGAACATAGCCGCCGGATTTTTTATGTTTTATTTTATGCACACCTTTAATACGTCGTGTTCTCTTGGAGCGGACTTTATCACTATCGTCAAAAATGAGTACTCCTCTCGTAATATGATAGTGATTGAGTACTTGTCGGACACTGGCTTGCAACAACAATGACCAGGCAATTTTACTATGGTAAAACATCCAACGTAATTGGTCCTGCTTGAATGCTCCTAAGCTACACCGCTCAAAAACAGCCCAGCAAAATACACCAGTGACACCAATTCCCATCAGCATAATAGTTAACCAGCGACACTGGATACGACTTAATCCAGAAGATTGAAAAGAAACAGTCAAGGTGTCGTTTAGAGTTTGAACAAACTTTATCACATCGGGAATAGGGGTAATCAACACAAGTCGTCATCAAGTCGCTATTGAAATACAAGCGCGATATACTACACCATCACTGGTCTGCAGGTGTCGTGTTGATCGTTCTTTGCTAGGCGAAGAAATGGAGCAATACCTGTAGTCCAGTCTTCTGAATCTCTCTCATCGTGCTAGTCAAGCATTAAAAACTTCGGAATCGAGTTATAGTAATGTGGACCCCTTAAGCGAGACAGCAAATCTGTATTTTTAGATATTATACTGCTATTTTATTTAGCCGCTCACCATTATATACCTCTACAGGTGTTTGCCCATTAAGTGACAGATGTGGCCTTTCATAATTATAAAACTGAAAGTAACGCTTTAAAATTAAAGTATTTTGTACAGATGACTGGGGAGCATATAGCTGACATATTCCAGGTGAATAACATATTATAGGAAAAAGAAACACTTAAAAAATAGAGCGAAAACACCTAACGTTAAGGGCTCGTATTAAACGCCTTACCAGAAAAACCATTTGCTTTTCAAAGACCAATCAAATGCATGGTATTGTGATTGGTCTTTTTATTAATCGCCATGAGTTTGGCCTTCAAATATAAGTAGGCACAGTTTTGAGTCACTAATTTGGCAACAGTTTTTCGGACATTTTTTTACGCAGCTCCGACAAGTTTTTGCTCGTACTTGAACGGCGCTAAGTAACCATTAGTTGAATGTTTTCTCTGACGATTATAAAACACTTCAATATACTCAAATATATCCTGCTGGGCATCTTCCCGAGACAGGTAATTTTCATGGTGAACTAACTCTGTTTTCAGCGTATGAAAAAAACTTTCTGAAGGGCTATTGTCCCAACAGTTGCCCTTACGACTCATGCTACAAATGAACTTATTTTCTTTCAATAAGCGTTGATAATCATCTGACACATATTGGCTACCACGATCAGTATGAACCAGTAGCCCTTCACCCGGTTTACGGCTTTTTATCGCCATTTGTAAGGCATCAGTCACCAATGAAGCTGTCATCCTGTGACTCATTGACCAGCCAACCACGGCTCTTGAACAAAGATCAATAAACACAGCCAGATACAACCAGCCTTCATGTGTCGGTATATAGGTGATATCACCAACATAGGCTTGATCTGGTTGACTCCAGGAAAACTGACGATTGAGCAGATTCTCAGCTACAGGCTTATTATGTTTAGAGTCAGTTGTTGCTTTAAATTTACGCTTCGTTTTGCAGGATAAACCCTCTTCTTTCATCAGCCGGCCAATACGTCTACGACTGATTTGTTCATCTTGATCAGCAAGATCATCCTTAATACGACGAGTTCCATAGTTTCTATGGCTTGCTTCATGTGATTTCTTGATTTTTGCCTTCAATACCTCATCCTTTTGAGCCCGCTTTGAAACAGGACGAGAGCGCCAGTCATAGTAACCACTAGGGGATACTGACATACACCGACACAGAGCTTTAATGCTAAATTGCCCCCGGTGCTGATGAATAAATTCAAATCTTAGTGATGCTCTTTGGCAAAGAAGGCGGCCGCCTTTTTTAATATAGCTCGCTCTTCTTTCAGTCGTGCATTCTCTTTACGCAGCCTTTTTAACTCATCATATAAATGTTCTTCGTTTTTAGCGGTTTTGTTACCCTGCTTAGAGTGATGATATTTATCAATCCAGGTATATAGGGTATTAACGTTGACTTCTAATTCTCTGGCTGTTTGAACAACTGGCTGATCTGATTCAACTGCTAGCTTGACAGCTGACTCTTTAAACTCAGCTGTATAGTTTTTAGACTTCTTTTCAGACATTTGGACACACCTCTAGTTGGGCCTAATATTACCCATGTTTGTGTGTCCGGAAAACTATAGCCACATTACACTACCACTACTTAAGGAAACATGTAGCAGTGGCAGATTTGGCAAAGGTTGGGGATAAACATAGTTATCCTCTATGGGGTGGTAATACAGTTGTAGAAGGTTCCTCAAGCACTCTTGTAGATGAGCTCCCAGTTGCCCGAGTTGGCGATAAGACAGCTTTCTTTAATTCTTACTTCGAGCTGTTTGACTTCGTTGTTACGGTCCAAAGCCTCCGCTCACCACAAGCATTGACACTCTAGCTAAGTCTTAGCTAAGCTTATTATATCTCTAACAATACAGGAGGCCTTGTTTACTTATGGACGTCATATCAATGCATCAAGCCAAAAGCTCCTTATCCCAGCTTGTAGCACGTGCTGAACAAGGGGAAACCATTCTGATAGGTGCTTATGGCAAAGCTCAGGCTAAAATTGTTCCCACTAATTTTGAAAGCAAGCCTAAAAAGAAAATAGGTATACTCGCTGGCAAGCTTCATATTCCTGAAGACTTCGATGAGCCGTTAGAAGATGATGTGCTAGCAGAATTTGAGGGCAAATAGTGCGCATTTTATTAGATACCCATATTGCCCTTTGGGTCTTTGCTGGCGATAAGCGGATAGAGCCTGTTAGTAATGAAATTTTGTCCAGTGAAACGAAAATCTACATCAGCGCTGCTTCATGGTGGGAGCTAGCTATTAAAATTGGCCAGGGGAAGCTAGAAGCTGATTTAAAAGAGCTAAGGTGGGCAGCTAAAGAGAGTGGGTTTATTGAGTTATCGGTAAAAGGCGAGCACACAGAAGCACTACTACAACTGCCACCTATACATAAAGACCCTTTCGACAGGCTTTTAGTAGCTCAAGCAATCACAGAGCCTATGAAGTTACTAACAGCAGATAATAAGTTAAGTGATTACAGCGAGCTTATTTGGAAAATTTAATCTGTGGTCCTGCATTATTTATCCTACATGAAGTAATAATATTGAACATTATTCTTTTATATGTATATCGCGCATTCTTAAATTTAGCCTTTAAAAAACAGGCTACTAATGTCGTCTTTAAAACGGATTGATACATCCTCGTAACACACAGGTTTCACAGTGAGTAGTACGGAAAGCACTCATTGTTTGTTAGCCCTTCTTCACATAGCAATACCGACTACGTTTTATTCTACTCGAACAATCAATTAAGAATAGTTTTCAACAAACAGTACTCCTAGGGGGAGATATGAAAAGAGCTGTATTAGCCGTTGCTGTTGTTTCTACTTTTGCCATACCTAGCTTTGCAGAAAATAATCTTAATCCTTTTGAGGACGAGAAAAGCGGTTTTTACTTAGGCTTGGGCTTGGGTGCTGCCGATTATGATAAGTCATACGACGAATGGAAAGATGGGAATTTTGGCTACACTAAATACCAAGTACGTGATGGTGCAGCGAATATTTTTGCTGGATATCGTGTCAATAAATACTTTGCATTAGAAGTAAATTATGCTTACTTAGGTAACCCTGACGCTAAAAATACACATCTTGACCATGCATATGAAGTAGAGAACAAGATTAGAGGATATGGAATTAAAGCTGTCGGAATTTACCCAATTAATAATAGCTTTGAATTAAAAGCCAGCGCCGGCGTAATGAAGTGGAAAGTTGAGGAAGACTACTCTACTCCAGGATTAGGTAATGGCCAATATGACGAGTCTTCTTCTGAGAGAGGCTCAAGTTTAACCGTTGGTTTTGGTGCTAATTACAATCTAACTGAAAATGTTGCTTTTGGTCTTCAGTGGGAGCGTATCAATGACGTTGGCGATAAAGAGTTAAGATTTGGAGAAACAGATATTGATGTTTACTCCGCTTCTGTTCAGTACAAGTTCTAATTTAAATCTTGTATAAATATTAAGGGCGTTACAATTAGCGCTCTTTTTGTATATATAAAATCTCCGGAAGCTATGGAAGACTTCTGAGGGACCGAAGCCAAGACGCTGTTTAAACGTAGTGAACCACTTAGTAACGCTCTTGCCGTATTTGCCACTCATTTTATTTAATTGGAAAAGCTGCTGTCCTTGCCTCTTAGCTGAATGATCGAGAAAACCAAGGCTTAGGACCTCACAGTGAAGGGGTATTTTTGTACCTTGAAGCGAATTAAGATGATGTGTAAGGAAAAAACTCTAAGAAAAACAATAAGATAAGAAAAACTGGTGCCGAAGGGGAGATTCGAACTCCCACACCCGAAGGCACTGCCACCTGAAGACAGCGTGTCTACCAAGGGCGGCTTGTTCACGGTTAGTAAATACTATGCGTTATTCCCAGATATGAAACTGTTTACCCCTTTTGTACCAAAACTGAGAGTCGAGATGGTACAAAACCGAGGTGAGATGTGGACTACCTACGCACTCGAAATGGTACATTTTACTTCCGAAAGGTCATACCAATGGAACTAAGATACTTATTTTGCAAGGGAGAATTACAGCTATCGCTAGGGACCAAGATAAAGACTGAAGCCCGTACTAGAGCGGCTACGTTGCGTGGGGCAATCAATGAAGCCATAGATGAGATAAAGTCAGAAAAGAAACTAGAACGAAAATTAGCCATCTTAGAGCAGCTTGATATCTTTCTTAAATCCTTCATAAATAAGAAACACAAAGCCTATGAAAGCTTGGGAACAAGGCACTTTACGCCCAAGCAAGGAGAAGTAAGCCAGGAAAAAACCAAACCGAAAATAACTACCCTGTCAGTGTTGTATATCCAATTTGAAACTGAAAAAGTAGCTACTGAATGGGGACACAAAGCCAAGGAAGATTATTACACAGCATTTAAAGCCTTAATTGACTTGGTTGGTGATGTGGTCCCAGCAAAGGTGAATAACGCCTTAGCCAATAAATACAGCCAAGGGTTGCTTACATATCCCCAGCGGAGAGCTGTAGGCCCTAACGCTAAGCTCAGCCTGAAAGAGTTAACTAAGCGCAACTCCCCTACTATCTCTGCTAGAACCGCTAAGAACCATTTCACACGAATGAATGTCTTTTTTAATTGGCTTGCCCAGCGTAAATATATCAAGGCTAATCCACTATCTGGCCTATCACCTAAAGGCAAGAAGACCTCAACGAAAAAGCAGCCATTTAATCAGGATGATTTAAAGCTTATCTTTAGCCAGCCTCTATTTAAAGAAAAAAAATATAAGTGTGAATGGCAATATTGGTTGCCTATTTTAGCTTTATATACTGGGGCACGCCTGGAAGAACTGGCACAGCTTAGCGCGAGTGATGTTAAGCAGGAAGATACCATTTATTACCTCCATATTCACAGCGAGGAAAATAATCAATTAAAAAATGAAAACTCAGCTAGAAAAATACCCCTTCATTGTGAGGTCATAAGCCTTGGCTTTCTCGACTATTTAGCTACAAGACAAGGACAGCAGCTCTTCCAATTAAATAAAGTGAGTGGGAAATACGGCAAGAATGTCACTAAATGGTTTACCCAATTTAAACAACGTCTTGGCTTTGGTCCTTCTAAAGTCTTCCACAGCTTCAGGCACACATTCAGGGACTTAGCCGTCGAATCAGGGATACCAAGCGAGCATATCAAGGCCCTATTAGGACACACGCAAGGTGATGTGACACATGGCATTTATGGCTCTGGGTTTAGTTTGAGGGTGCTTAATGCGAGCTTACAGAAAATAGAGGTAAGAAATTTTTGTATGAATTTGTGAGAGAAGTATTTATTGATATATACAAAAAGAGCGCTATGTTTAGCGCCCTTAATGTTTATACAAGACTTGAATTAGAACTTGTATTGAGCTGATAAAGTGTAGGTATCGATGTCAGTTTCACCAAAAAATAGTTCTTTGTCACCTACATCATTGATACGCTCCCACTGAAGACCAAAAGCGATATTTTTAGTTAGGTTATAATTAGCTCCTAGACCAACCGTTAAGCTCGTGCCTTTCTCTGACTTGGAGTCAATTTTATTAGAGCTAGCTCCAACTGCTACTTTAGTGTCTTCCTCAGCTTTCCACTTTAAAGCACCCACACTTGCTTGTAATTCAAAGCTGTTATTAATTGGATAATAGCCTATGGCTTTAACCCCATAACCTTTTATTTCTGCTTCAGTTTCTACAACAGCGTTACTACCGCTAGGATAAAAGTCTGCTTCAGGATTTCCTAAACTGTTATAACTAGCTTCTACACCAAAATATTTATTAACACGATATCCGGTAAATGCTTTCCAAGCACCATCGCGTGTTGTGTATTTTAAAGTACCACCAACGTTGCTAGCTCTGTCTTTGGCTGTACTGAAAGAGTCATCGTAATCAGCAGCACCCAGACCTAGTCCTAGGTAAAAACCGCTTTTACTATCTTCAAAAGGATTTAAATTATTTTCTGCAAAGGCAGGTATAGCAAAGGTTGACGCTACAGCAACAACTAATACAGCTTTTTTCATATCTCCCCCTAGGAGTACTTCTTGTTGAAAATTATTCTTAATTGACTGTTCGAGTAGGGTAAAACGTCATCGACATTGTTATACGAAAAGGCATTTACAAAAAAGAGTAATTCCCGTACTTCCATCTTTGAAATTGGTGTGATAAATGGTTTGTAAATGCAAACAAAAAGAAGACAAATGTAAATAATGTAAGCTTAGAAACAAGGTCAAATATTATGTTTATGAGATAAATAATTCAGGCTCCTCATTTCATTTTGAGGGGCCTAAAGTAGAGCTAACAGCTATTGGAAAGGATTCTGCAATGAGTCAATTGACTTTGCTTGTCCTGCTGCTGGTTGAATTGTTACTTCAATATTTTTTGTGTCCCGAAAAATATTATAGGTAACTGAGTAAATACCATTTGGTATTGATGTTGTGTATGCAAGCTCTATTGGCTCATCTGCACAAAAAGTTTCAATTGCTCTACCAGCTTCAAGAAAACCAATCTCACCAGAACTAACTCTTATATTATGGGTTATTTGGACATCGCCTTGACTTGCTCCACTATTGGTAATAAATAAGTTAAAGTCATCAGGAGGCAATAATACTAGTGAATACTCTCCTTTATTTATGCTATCAACTAACTTCTTAGTTTCCTGTTGCCACACAGTGGACCAAGGTTTATTTGTGTCAAAGTCATAAATAATTTCACTTTTACCCCTTTTATCCAAGGCTACTGTTAGGTCGTATGTGAAACCGTCTCTATCAAAATCAGTAAAAAATTGCATATCGGCAATTAACAGACCTGACCAATCATCACATTCAAGCAAAATACTCATAAACTATTTAATCCCACTTCAGTTTATTCCCAGGTTCAGCTTTTATGCTGCCTTTTTGAATTAATCCTCTGCCAGCTTCCCATACCCAGGTCTCACCATTCTCACGCCATTTATACAATATTTTCACACCTGGGTTTGCTTTTGCATACTTATTTAACGAACCTCTACAAGGTTTACAAGGGTCTCTTTGCCCAGAAATTACCATAGTATCACCGGGCTTAAAATTCACTCTAGCTAATGCTTTAGTTTCTGTGTGTGATGATTTCTCTCCATTTCTTTTTGGTAAAGTAATCTGGCTATAGTTTTCCGGACACACAAACACAGGTAATATTAGTCCCAACTAGAGGTGTGTCCAAATGTCTGAAAAGAAGTCTAAAAACTATACAGCTGAGTTTAAAGAATCAGCTGTCAAGCTAGCAGTTGAATCGGATCAGCCAGTTGCTAAAACAGCCAGAGAGTTAGAAGTCAACGTTAATACTCTCCATACCTGGATTGATAAATATCATCGCTCTAAGCAGGGTAACAAAGCCGCTAAAAACGAAGAGCATTTATATGATGAGGTAAAAAGGCTGCGTAAAGAGAATGCTCGACTGAAAGAAGAGCGAGCTATATTAAAAAAGGCAGCCGCCTTCTTTGCCAAAGAGCATCACTAAGATTTGAATTTATTCATCAGCACCGGGAGCAGTTTAGCATCAAAGCTCTGTGTCGGTGTATGTCAGTATCCTCTAGTGGCTACTATGACTGGCGCTCTCGTCCTGTTTCAAAACGAGCTCAAGAGGATGAGGCATTGAAGGCAAAAATCAAAAAATCACATGAAGCAAGTCACCGAAACTACGGCACTCGTAGTATTAAGGACGATCTTACCGATCAAGGCGAACAAATCAGTCGTAGACGTATTGGCCGATTGATGAAAGAAGAGGGTTTATCCTGCAAAACAAAGCGTAAATTTAAAGCGACAACTGACTCTACACATAATAAACCTGTAGCGGATAATCGGCTCAATCGTCAGTTTTCCTGGAGTCAGCCAGACCAAGCTTATGTTGGTGACATCACCTATATACCGACACATGAAGGCTGGTTGTATCTGGCCGTGTTTATTGATCTTTGCTCAAGAGCCGTGGTTGGCTGGTCAATGAGTAATCGGATGACAGCTACATTAGTGATTGATGCCTTACAAATGGCGATAAAAAGCCGTAAACCCGATGAAGGTCTACTGGTTCATACTGATCGTGGTAGCCAATATGTGTCAGATGATTATCAACGCTTATTGAAAGAAAATAAGTTCATTTGTAGCATGAGTCGTAAGGGCAACTGTTGGGATAATAGCCCTTCAGAAAGTTTTTTTCATACGCTGAAAACAGAGTTAGTTCACCATGAAAACTACCTGTCTCGGGAAGAGGCTCAGCAAGATATATTTGAGTATATTGAAGTGTTTTATAACCGTCAGAGAAAACACTCAACTAATGGTTACTTAGCACCGTTCAAGTACGAGCAAAAACTTGTCGGAGCTGCGTAAAAAAATGTCCGGAAAACTGTTGCCAGATTACTTGGGCACAACTCCATTACTGGGACAGCACAATTGCCTTTAACGTGATGCGAGCTTTTCAGGAGACAGATATACCTATCATTGGGGTGCATGACTCCTTTGTGGTCCCAAAAAAAGAAGAAGACAGGCTTTACATGGTGATGACCAGTAGATACCGAGAGCTTGCTCAGTTTGAGCCTGTCATTAGCAAGGAGTGAAAGAGGTTGCTAGGGGGGGGGTAACGAAACGTGACCTCCCTATAGTTATAGGGCTTGTAGCGTAAGGACGTGTTTCACTCTCCACCTCAAGCCCCCTACACTTTGTTTACTTGTCCGTGTGTGTATACCTGTTTTTACGCCTTTAGCTCTCCTTGCGCTACCAAGCAATTAGCCACAGAAAACCACTGGCAATTAAGCGAGATAGCAAATAGATTTATTGATTAAAATACAGACAAGAGAGGCAACAGAAGTACACCAAACAGTGTTGACTTTTTAGCCAGCAGCATGGTACAAAATCAGCGAAATGGGTGGTACAAAATGGAGCTAAACAAACGTTTGAATCTGGGGAAAACTTGAGTATTTACAAAGACTTAGAAAAACTGGTGCCGAAGGGGAGATTCGAACTCCCACACCCGAAGGCACTGCCACCTGAAGACAGCGTGTCTACCAGTTCCACCACTTCGGCTTGGATATTTTTTGATGAAAAGGCATGTATGGTGCCCAGAGGCGGAATCGAACCACCGACACGGGGATTTTCAATCCCCTGCTCTACCGACTGAGCTATCTGGGCGCTGACAGGGCCGCTATTAAACCGTTAGTTTGCTTTTGAGTCAAGGCCTTCCAGAAAAAAAAGCAAAAAAGCTGCTGTATAATTTTTGCGCAAGCCTAATAACAACCCAAATCATAGGGCTTTCCAGCGAATTACTCACTCGTTTTCAGAGGGTGGTACATAGCCTTCTGCTTGTTCGTAGTCTTCGCCTGCAAAGTACTTATCCATTTGTTCGGTTAAGTATTTACGGGTTTCTGGGTCCATCAAGTTCAGTCGTTTTTCATTAATCAACATGGTTTGATGCTGTTGCCAAGCCGCCCAAGCTTCTTTAGACACATTATCATAAAGCCACTTACCCTTTTCACCTGGGTAGGGTGGTACGGCTAACCCTTCTGCTTCTTTCTTTAATTTGACGCAATATACGGTTCTTGTCATTGATAACACCTACTAAGGAACGTACACGAAACAAATACTGTACAAATTATTTATAAACTGACGGCTAATTTTTGAATAAGCTTTTTGACTGGTGCTGCTAACCCTACTGTAGCCGGCTGATCAAGGTTATACCAAAGCCACTGTTCTGGCTCCAATAACGGTTGGGTTGATTGACGTAAAAATAGCTTAACAGGAGTTATATCTAAATGATAATGGCTAAATGTGTGGCGTAATGGGTTCCAAACTTCTGGCTTCGCTAATTTCAACTGTAGGGTATTTTCTAGAGACGTTAACCACTTAGTGTGTGCTGTATCAACTTCAGTTTCAGGAAAGCTCCAGAGTCCACCCCAAATACCGGCAGCTGGGCGCTTATTCAGTAACACCTCACCATGTTGATTAACAATCATCACTAAGTTGGTTTGCTTTACTGGCAGTTGCTTTTTCGGTTTTGGCTCGGGGTATAAATGGGTTTCGCTCTGCAAATTGGCCTCACACTTTTTGGCCACGGGGCACAAGCTGCAAACAGGCTTACTGCGTGTACAAATTGTAGCCCCTAAGTCCATCATTGCCTGGGTATAATCCCCAAACCGCTGTTTAGGGGTATAGTGTTCGGCTATTTCCCACAACACTTGTTGTGTTTTTGTTTGCCCAGTCCAGCCAGAAACACGATGAAACCGGGCCAGCACCCGCTTTACATTACCATCTAATATGGCTGCTCGTTTATTAACAGCAATAGACAAAATGGCCCCTGCCGTGGAGCGACCAATACCTGGCAACTCTGCAAGCCCCTCAACGGTTTCAGGAAACTGCCCCTTGTATTCATCCGCCACTATTTTAGCTGCTTTATGTAAATTTCTGGCACGAGCGTAATACCCCAACCCTGTCCACAAATGCAGCACTTCATCAACGTCTGCTTTTGCCAGCGTTTTTACTGTGGAAAAGCGCTTCATAAAGCGCTCATAATAAGGAATAACCGTGGCCACCTGGGTTTGCTGCAACATAATTTCAGACACCCACACCCGATAAGGGGTTTTATTTTGCTGCCACGGCAACTGTTTGCGACCATGCTTATCAAACCAGGTTAATACTGGCTGGTTGAACTGCCTTGCTGGAATCATTAATTAAACAAACCTTTCAGTAACTCTTTTGCCCGCTCGCCACCTTCTTCACCGAGCTTTTCTTTCAATTTGTCACCTAGCTTATCATCAAGTTTTTTATCGACCTTGCGTTTAAGCTCGTCTTTAATCAGTGCCTTGGCAACATCTTTCATTCGCTCACTGTCAACACCGCACAAACCTTCTTTTTGGCTAAATTTACCTTTACAACGAACAGGCCAACGAACATTGGCATAACGCTCATTAATTCGGCAAGCTTGATCACCCAAGTCACTGGTTTGACCTAAAATCGTTAAACCTAAGTGGTAGTCCAACGCCTGCTGCACTAGGTCAACTTCACCATCACCATCCAGCTTCATCTGATCAAGCGATGCAATTAAGTCATCATTTTTAGCGACACCTTGCCGAATATTAAACTGTCCATGCAGTGACTTAAACTGCGTATTGTTATCCCAGGCTTGGTCACCCATTTTTTCTTTACGGACTTTTGCAACTGTTTTACAAACAATCCGATTAATATTGACCTCAGCAAACTGACCATCATTAATTGCAAACTTCACCACACCGTTTAATTGTTTGGTTAATTCACTAGCCGTTAATCCTTTCGTGGTTATCTGGCTGGAAATATTACCCACCCCCGACACTTGATTAACATCCGCTAAATTGGTTAATAGTGGGTTAACCTGTACTCCAGCTAATTGGTTACTGGCTTTAATGGTTGGCTGTTTACCTTGGACATCAACTGTCAATTGCTGCGTAAACTCGCCTCCATACAATTTGGCGGATAAGTTTTTCACTTTAACCAAACCACCCTTAGCAGATACATCCAACTTAACATCAGACAGTTCGGCTTTTTTGACAATGAGTTTTTTCAAAGTCATTTGACCAGCTAAGTTCAACCCTTTTAATGCATCAACGGGTATGACTGGCTGCTCGGCAGCTGGCGACGCGGCTACTGGCGTATCACCTGATGAAGGAGCGGGAGTGGGAGCAGGCGCTCCAGCACTTTTTGTTGTCTCAACTGGCGCTGGTGGTAAATAATCGTCAACATTAAATTGGTTAATGTGTAAATTAAACTGTAGTGCTTGCGAAGCGATATCAATAATCGATAAATTACCGGTTAACTGGCTATCATCCAAGGTGATATTCAACGGGCTTAATGACAGCTGTTTATTAGTGCCTTTAAATTGTGTGTTTAACGCAAACTGACTAAAGGCTTTATCAGACGCTGTTTCTGGCATCTCAACGCCCACCCCTGACAACCATTGTTTGATATTCAATGGTTTTACACTCAGCTTTCCACTCATGGCTGGGGCAGTAACAAACTGTTTGGTTTCACTGGTAAAGGTTAAATCCAAGTCGCCAAACTGAGCATGCCAATCATTTAACGATAACAGTTGCTGCTTTAAATCAACGGATAAATTACCCTTTATCGTACCTTTAACACTTTTATTATTGGTCGGCTCACCTACTGCAGCCAAGTCCCAATCCAACTCTTTCATTTGGTAGTGCTGCCCCATAAAGTCCAACATTAACGTCGCACTTAATCGGCTATCTAACGATAAACGAGGCTGGCTGCTGTTATAGCTAAATGACAAGTTAATGGGGAAAGGCTTAGCACTGGCAACGGCTCCCGTTGTAAAATTGATATTGCGAATTTGCTGACTGGTACCGGCCTGCTCATCTTTGTAATCCAGGATCATATTTTTAACCTGAACACTTTCAACCGCTAATACAACAGGTTTACTGTCTTTACTCTGAGACTTGTCAGAAGACGATGGCTCTTGTTCTTGGGGTTCTTGCTCTTGCGGTTTTTGCTGATCAGCAGTCTCTGGTTGTTTGGGTATTTCCCAGTTGCCTTTACCTGTTTTATCTTTAACTAACTTTAGATTTAAACCTGTTAATACAACATCATTCATTTCTACCCGACTGCTGAGTAACGGCCATAATTCTAAGCCAAGCTTTGCCTCCTCCAATGCAAGCAATGGCTGCTGTTTACGGTCTAACATCGACACATCATTTATTGCAAAGCTCAGTTGAGGAAAAAGTGTTAGCCCAATATCACCATTAATCCGCATTTGAAACCCAGTTTTATCCAGCACGGCTTTTTCCAGCTGAGGTTTATAGTCATTTGGGTTAATAATCGAGTTAATAAATACCAATGCCAATACAACCAGCAGCAACAATACTGCAATTGTACCTAGGGTAATTTTCAGTAGCGTCTTCATTCAGTAGCCCTTATACGTGTATTTATACCCTGAGATATAAACGGGTATAGGTGTCAGCATTTCGCTATTTGCACATTTTACTCTATTCCGAGGTGTCTTGATATAAACGACAAGATTTGCTTTGCTCTATATAATCGCCTACCCACTGCTCCACTTTTTCAGCAATAGCTAACGCAGCAGTAAGCCCTGGGCTTTCAATGCCAAATAAATTGATCAAACCAGTAATTTTGTGTTCTAAATGAGTTTGAATGATAAAGTCTCTAATGGGCTCACCAGGCCCCTGTAGCTTAGGTCTGATACCTGCATAAGCAGGCATTAAATCTTGTCGGTTGATTGTAGGATAATAACGCTTGATAGCCTGATAAAATGAGTCGGCTTTGGACTCTGGCACATCATAATTCACATCGTTAACATAAGCCGTATCAGGCCCAAACCGCACACGCCCTGATAAGTCTAATGTCGCATGAATACCTAGCCCAGTGGTATTCACTTCAGGTGTAGGATAGATAAGGTGCTTAAAAGGTGCCTGTCCCTTCAAGCTAAAATAATGCCCTTTACAATAATACAGTGGCGGTATGTCTTTATCAGTGAGTCCCTCTATCCCTTTAGCGACTTGCTGCGCTCCTAAACCTGCTGCATTAATCAGCCAACGCGTTTTAAACGAATAGCTTTCCTGATGACCTGCCCCCGACAGGATAGTCACATGCACAATAAAACCATCTGTCACTGGCTCTACTCTGTTTACTTGGGTACCAAATAATGAAATAGCCTGCTGTTGTTCTGCCTCCGTTAACAGCCTTAACATCAACTGATGGCTATCGACAATGCCACTCGAAGGTGACCATAAAGCAACAGAGCAATTAATCGCTGGCTCTAACCCTGCCACCGCCGACTTGTCGAGCCATTGCAAATCATTCAGGCCATTAGCTTCAGCCTGTTGATAAATACGCTGTAACTGTTGTTCGTCTTCCTGTTTGCAAGCCACAATCAGCTTGCCACACTGCTGATAAGGAATCTGATATCGCTGGCAGTAGTCGTATAGTAATTCTTTACCACGCACACAAAGCTCAGCTTTTAACGACTGACTAGGATAATAGATGCCCGCATGAATCACTTCGCTGTTGCGACTACTCACCTCCTCTCCAAAGTGAGGGTGCTTCTCTACAATGACTGTCGTACAATTATCTCCCGCTAATCGAGCCGCTATTGCCAAACCCACTACCCCTGCACCAACAATGGTGAAATCCACTTGCTCCATAATATTCCGCTCATCATCTCATGGTAAAAGTACGTTATAATAAACAGGCAGGCAGTTAGAAACGCAATTTGCGCTTCTAACATCAACAAAAGAAAGGTAGAAAAAAGCTACTTCGCGGTGCTTAGTAGGGGTTGGAGGTTAGCCATGGTTCTAACCCATGGTTTAAGAAACTGGATCTGCTTTAGTGGTAATCGGCTTAACTCTTTTTGGGCCTGCACTCTATTCTCATAAACCCCATAAAGCAGTAAATGTAAAGGTTGCCCATTCGATTGAACCACTACATGTGTGCTGGAATATAAAAAGGGGTATTTAAGCTGCAAGTTACTTATGGTCTTTAGCTCAGAAGCAGCAATTAATTGAATAGTTACATAATGTCGTGGTACTTGCCTCAAGCGGGCAATGGTTTCTAAATGGTCGGTTTTATTGGCAAGATTTAATGCCATCAGCCGTAACCGATCATTTTTTGCTGTTTCTTCTAAACTCGTCCGTTTTCCTGGTACATTAAGGTCATCACACTGCCATTGGTTTTCCACCTCTATGCCTGACTCACACTGCCAGGGTGATACGAGGGCAACTCCCTTCCCCTTCGTTTGCTCTGGCTGCTCAACTGCATAAAGTGTTGCTTCATCTGGATTTTCATTCGCCCACGGCAGCCATTGGCACCCAGACAGGCAGACTACTAAAAGCCCGCTACCAACAGCTACCCTCTGTTTAACCCATGATCGCATTTGCTTCATACCTAAAGGTTTATTCTGTATAAACTGCTAATGAGGTATTTTTAGTGTAGCTATTAATTGAATTTTTACTGCATTTTTATTAATTAGCTACCTAAACTTTTTTAAAGCAAGGCAGGCGAGGTAGTTCAACCTAATCCAAACCATTTATGAAACTCTTAACTTAGGGATACTGAACATTGTATGGCAACGACCACAAGATAACTGTTGCCCAGGAATGTCAGGCGCTTTATCGTAGCGATCATCTTTCGCCACATCTGTCACCTTATACTTATGATTACAAGAAGGACAAAAACAAAAGAGTTGGTCACCAGAAAGCGCTATTTCTGCCAACACTGGAGTAGGTTTCACCTGCTGTGTAACACCTTTTATCTCTCCAGTCGCTTGCAACATTCCCTGTGTTAATTCATAAGGGATAGGGACAACAACCGTTGATTTGTCACTGCTTATATCACTTAAAGTCTGTAATACCCTTAATGTCATCGCACCAGGTGAAGATGCTAAAGTTTTAGCTGCTTCAGAAAATATCTTTGCTGTCACTTGATCAGCCTCAGCTCTAATTTTCTGTGCGCTGGCTTCTTTACTCGCTTCGGTCTCTCGCATCATGGCTCGCAATAAATTATGGTCCATACTGGCATCAGTTAAACGAATATCTACATCAGCAATTCCCCATCTGGAAGAAGTCTTCCGGATTACTTGCTCAATTTCTTCCGCAATCGCTGATTTATTCCCCCTTACTTCTTCAATGGTTTTCGTTCCCAATACATCAGATATCGTCGTTAATGCTAATTGTCGAATACTATGGTTATAATCTGAAACCTCTAATAATGCTTGCTGACAATCAACCACTCGGTAATGCAAAGTACCTGAAATGGTGACAGAAATATTACCATTCAACACCACTTGTTGACTGGGTAAATCCACCGTTTGAATACTACTCTTTGTCGTTACCACTTGTTGTAGTATTGGAATACAAAACCCAAGACCTGGCTCTACTAAACCTGTATATTTACCTAGAGTAAGTTTAACGCCTACTTCATCTTGATTAATAACATAAAACCCAAAGAAAGTGATTACCGATTTCTTGCTCATCAATCTATCCTTAATTACAGGGAGAAAATCCTTTCATTTAAAAGTAGAGTAGTCGATGATTTGAAGTTAAAGAATGAAAAGCAACCTTATTACATTGGATTTTCACCAACAATACAGGTCTCATCTTTGGCTATACGAAGAGATGGTGTAGAGGTATCAAGCAATAATCGCTTAAAACTTTCGATTTTCACCTTTTCACCTAATTTTCTAGCTATTATGGTTTCCTTAAAATTCACTCGAATTTTATCACCTTCACGCATTTCAGTGAGATCAGTTCGAATAATATCTAAAATCTCTGTTAAAGCCGAGGAAACTTTCAGCTCGTCAGTGAGTTGCGGTCTACGCTTTTGCTGCAATACAGTACAAGTAGGATCAGAGTAAATTAAAATGTCGGCATCGTCTTTATAGAGTTGCATTAACTTATTTAGTGCTTTTTGCTGGGTGAACTCCGTTACTTTTTCTAAAAAGCTACCCACATGATGCGCTGCTTCTTTTTTCTCAGACTTTAAGTGTATTTGCTTACCCTCTCCTTTTACACAAGGCTTGTCCTGAAAAGTAAGTTTACCATTCACTTTGCATTGATAAACTGCGGCACTCAGGTTACTGACAGCTATAATCATGAGCATAAAAAATAATAGGTTATAGCAGTACTTCATAATAAACCCCTCAACAAAGGAGTACAGCATAATTAACAGTACAATATAGCGTTAATGCTTTGGGTTAACCAATGCCGTTAAAATATGGTCCTGCCATTGACCGTTTATTTTCAGGTAAGACTTAGCATAACCTTCTTTTTGGAACCCTAGCTTTTTCAATAATGCCTCGCTGCGAAGATTGTTAGGTAGGTAATTAGCCATGATTCGATGCAAATCTAACTGTTCAAATAGATAGCTAATTGAACAGCTCAATGCTTCATGCATTAGCCCCATACCTTGATAGCGAATATCGACTGAATAGCCAAGATGACAAGCTTGGAAAACACCTCTCACAATATTAGAGAAGTTACAGCAGGCTATCATTTCACTCTTTTGCTGATTTAATACAACTAAAGGAAGCATTATGCCTTGTTGAAATAGTTCAAACGAATTAGTCAGCCGTTCCTGCCAACCCGACAAAGAGTGAAATGCCACATCTCGCTTTGGTTCCCATGGTGCTAAATGGTCTCGATTAGCTAAATAATATTGATAAACCAAGCTTGCCTGATCAGGTGTTAATACTGTTATCACCCCACGAGAAATATTAATTGTTGGCATCGTATCCATACTGCTTACACCCTTAAATTACAAATTTAACCAAACCTTAAGTAACACCTTCGTTATAAGAATACAACTGTTGTTTATCAAAAGCATCCTATATTAGTCGCTCAATAGCTGCAATTAATAAAAACAACTATGCTTGTAAATATGAAAGTGCAAGCCTGAGTACCTGTTCAGATAGTAAAGACCCTGGACATTCGGGCTAACCAAAGGAGTTTGGATATGCCTATCACCTCGATCAAACAGCAAATCAGTACCACCACTCGTCAAATTAACCATCTTGTCAGTCAACTAGAACAGCTGTTACTGGAAGCACCTGATCACCAAGAAGCTATCAGCATCCTAGAAGATCTGCAAACCTATGCCAGTGCCCTCATCGATAAAACAGAAGCGACTTTAAAAAAAGCAGGTGCGCACCACCGCTCACTTGAACAATGCTATGAACAGGATTTAGCAGCAGTCATGGAGAAATGGTAATCAGGAACAAGGAACAAGCAAAAATTAATGTTAACTATTTTATGAGTATTATAATGAGGATGGCCAGGCTATCTACAGCATCCTCTTTTTGCCCTACCCGTCCAATGAAATAGTTAAGAATGGATTGAAGAGAGATTAGGCTATGAGGACAAAGCGTGACTTCAGTACTAGACTTTTGCCGTATCATATTTTAGCGTAGCTGATCTATAAGGTATCCCTAATTATTGATACTTAATTAACTACACTACTATGGTCGACTTGCTAAAGATATGATCAGTTTGTTAAAGATCACTGTATTAAAACACTGCTTTATTACATAGAGATTGTTATATTATTCAATTTTTACCAGGCAGTTAAATAAAGTCAGTTGACGAATTTCTAATAAGGTAATGGTTATGTTTAAACGTATTGCTTCGGACGCACTCGGCTTTAGTGATATCGGTGAAATCATCGATCCTAAGGATTATGATAAAGTTGATTCTGATGATTACATCATGCACGAAGATAATGAAAAGATATTCTTCCTAATCAAATCGAAGTCTGACGAATACTGCTTCACAAACGTGGCGCTTATTCACTTAGATGGTGCCAGCGCTATCAGCAAGAAACGTTTACTTAAGCGCTATAGCTATCATGACCATAACATCAGTGATGTCATGTTAGAAACAGCAGGCACTATTGATTTGGATGCTGAAATAAAATTTCAGTTGGGTAAGCACGCTTATTCCATTGATGTCAAAAAAGACCAAATTGAACACTTGAAAGACTTATATAAAGCACTCTATGCAATTGGCTCTTTACAAAGAGACAACAGCCATTACTACCGATTTGCTGAGCGTAGTATAGAGCTAGCCTCTAGCACCGTTCATCGCTCTACTAGCTCCACTACACTTGAAACCCAGTTTAAAGAAATCAATCAACATGTCTTCGACTGGCTACACCTAGCCCGAGATGCCTACTGCAGAAAAGATTTCGGTGAAATATTTGAGAAATATATAAACAACTAACTTATACCGTTTATTATTTCAAACAGGTATTACAGATCCTTTAGGAGCTTATTTTAATAAGCTCCTAAAACAATCAATACCCTTTTACATAGCCTATCCAAAATCTTCGACAGATTACATTCACTAGTACAATAATTCATATCCACTTTCATTGATTAGTTCTTACAAAATACGATGTTCAAGGTAGTATTGTTTATCTAAACGTTTATAATTTCATCATCATAAATAGGCTATTTGGATCATCAGTATAATTTGCAAAAGGCCCACAAAGCGTAAAGCCAAATTTGTAGTAAAGCTGATGTGCTGGCTTGAAATAGTCCATTGAACCGGTTTCTAAACTCAACTGCTGATAATTACGCCGCCTTGCCTCATCAATAAGATGCTGAAGCATTGTTGCCCCAACGCCTTTACGTAAATGTGATGAAGCTGTTCGCATAGATTTAATCTCACCATGCCCACAATCCAGCTCTTTTAGTGCACCACAGCCAGCTAACTCATTACCCTCCCAAATGCTCCAAAATGTCACATCGGTCTGACGCAAACCATCTAGATTCAACGCATGGACACTTTCAGGTGGCGAGTATTCAAACATATGCTGTAAGTGTTCAAGTAACAACGCTGTAACTTCCGACCCATTAAGATCATCTACCTTAATTTCCATATACTTCCCTACTACATTTTCAACAAATTAATTTACTATATCATCTAATGCTCTAAATAAATTAAGTGGATATTCTGCAATTCTATTACATAGATATAAATACCACTCTTTACCATAAACAAAATACAGCTTAGTTGGGTAACCTTCATTTTTTAAAGCCAGTAGCTGTTCTGTTTGAATACCATATAAGCTTTCAAATTCAAAAGTGCTTTTTTCGGGCTTATATAAATCAACTAGTTTCTTAGCTTCTTGCTGAATAAATTCATGGTGAGTTGCAATTGAGCACTTGTGGTTGATTGCCAACAGTTGATCAACATAACTCAAGTATACTTCATTTAACGTATCCCCTCTTGGTAAGGCAGTATTATCAGGTACATCGAAGGCACCCTTTACAACTCTTATGCGACCACTTTCTTTTATTAAATCAGCAAAGTCATCTTTAGTTCGGTGTAAGTAGGCTTGTAAGGTTATAGATAGGTTATCGAATTTTTTTATCCCCCATTGGTACACGTCAATGACATGATCAGTCCTATCAATGCCCTCTGCACTAATAATAACTTCAATATTGGCTTGTCTGGCTTTATCACAAAGCAACGAAAAATTCTCTATACATAGCGCTTTGGATATTGCTAAGCCAATATGGGATAAATCCAGTGATATGGTTGAATTGAGTTCAAGTGATTGAATAGTACTGGCAATACGAAGAAACTCATTGGTTGCTTCATTAGCCTCGTGTTTAGTACTGGTGCTTTCTCCCATAAATTCCAGTGAACACTTGAGCCCTTTGTTATTTTCAGCTTTAACTTTTTCAACAGCATCGTCAAGTGTTTCTCCGCCAATGTATCGATCAGCTGCTTTTTTCAATAATGGGTAAAGTACCTTATTATTTAATAAGTACTCTTTGGCATCTTCATTAAGGGCTGCTTTTTTTAATGCAGCGGAACCTACACTGAGTAAATCATTCATAATAATTAGTCATTCCTTGACAATATACTCTTCACAAATGATTGATAGCTGTTACAGAGGGTATGTTAACGATCCTCTGGCTGAATAATCTTAACAGAATCAGCGGGTAGATCTTTATCACAACACTCACAGTTTGGTCTAATCTCTAACATCACACTCTATACCGTTGATTTATTTTTTAAATTAAAACCCTTTCTTCATAATATTCTTAATTCTAGCCTTAACTGATGCAGCCTCATCCTTCATAGCCATTTCAAAAAACTGCTTTACTTCCTCTGCATAAGCTGGATATTGTTTAGCCAGCACATAGAAACCATTATACGACCAGGCTCTTACAAACTTATTTTTATCAGTCAATGTCACTCTTAGAAATCGCTCCAACTTTTTACACTCAGTTTTCGCAATAGGCATATAGGGAATTGATTGAAGAATGTGTAGCTTAGACTCCCAATCATCAAGCTGATGTAGTGAGTCATAAACAGATTTAATTTGTTTTTTATCTATCTTATTATTTGATTCCAAAAAAGCTTTCAGTAACCAGGTTGCTCCTTTTTGGCAGCTTGGATTATTCATTAGTTTAATAATCGTTGCTGCAAACTCTGCTTTAGTGTGGTAGGTTTCGTAAATTTTTGTGGTATCATCTTTTGATTTGCCATCCCACCTAGTTAGCTCATGCTCAATTTTCATTCACTTTTTAGCCTTTAAAAGCTATTCAAAGCTCTCATTTAGTAAGCACTATTAAAATAATTAACGTAGTTGATCAACTAGCTCTTTAACTCTATCTATAGAGTAAGACCAATCTATATTCCTTTGTGGCGTTCTATTGATTTGCATCATTATTTCTGCCAGATTACAGCTCTCTAGCCCACCATCTGAATAAATTATATGTTTATAAAGACTAGTGATATCATTCATATTCCCTAGCATTTTTTTGCTGTCTGTTTTTGTAAACTTAGTTTGAGCATAATCACTTAACAGCTTATTGATCTTATCCTTTTCTATACTTTCATAGGCTAATGCTTGCTCAAGCCCATGTCTAAAGATCAATTCTATTTTCTTTATACCATCTTTTTTAACACCATAAAGCATGAATGAAAACAATGTTTTTTCGTTCATAAAAATCAATGATTTTCTTCTATCAATGTAAAATATATTTACAAACCAATCACCCAGCTTTGTGTTTGTATCTTCTATGTCATTCAAGTCTTTTGGTTTCAAACCAAGTTCTTTTTGGACTTTCTGCGTTAACTTTAATTGCAACATAATTATTTTAGTTTAATTTTAACTCATTCTGTAAATATATAAACTTGGTTATCAACATTAAGCACCTGATTATTACCTATCTCTATCAAAGGTTTATTCCAGTGATAATGGCCAAAAATAATAATACTTGAACCATTGTTTTCTAGATGCTCTCTTATAAAAGACTCTCCTTTTTGATTATTAATAGGATCATCAGGCCCTTGATGCAAAACAACTAAGTCAGTTTTATCTGAAGTGATATTTTCAAGTGACTTCTTAAATTGCTCTTCAGTTTTACGCTGGTTGCGCTCAACTCGACCGATTATGCCACACACACCGCCAATAGCGATACTGTTAATATTTGTTGTATTTCCATCTAATACAATAGTATTAGCAGCCATATCCACTTCAGTTATCGCATCATGATTACCATGAACACCAACCACCGAATCAAATGACTGGGCAAAAGCATTCCATACTGATGTTACATCCCCCGTTCCACCTAACTTATGGCAATCAGGATAGTCATATAAGTCGCCCGCTAGCACTACAAAGTTCACTGTTGGAATCTCTTCTAGCTGCTGCAGCAATAATAGCTCTGCAGCAATAATAGCTCTTCAGCAACGGCTTCTCCTACTAACCGGTTTGATCGCTTATCCCTTTCTCGACCTTGTAAGTCAGATGTGGCAACAAATGCAGTAATACCCTCTGGCAAAGAATCCACTTTTACTTTATAGAACGGCAAAATAACGCTTCTTACTACTCCCCTTCTTCCTGATGATCGATACATCATCTGATGAAAAGGGTCATTTTCTACTGCTAATATTCGCATTAGTTAAATCTTTTATTAAATGTAATACTGAGTAGTATGTTAACTGGATTTATATTCACTGGAAACACTGACTCGTTTAATCCGTTTAAGCTTAGTCATCCCTTGAGAAAACAAGGCACCAGGCTTAACACACTTCACTTGAATGGGAGGACGAAATTTTGCTAGTCGGACTATTGTCTTATATTCCATTGACAGCGACGCAAGTTGATTATTAATTTTATTAGCAATAATATCTTGTTGTTCTGGACCTTCATACTCCAACTGCATAACAAGTTCAGCAGCTATTTCATCGGGTTTATCTATAATTTTTAATACATATTTATCACTATAACCTGCTCTGGTAACTGCCTGGTTTATTTGATCAGGGTACAAGTTAGCCGCGCCATAGCAAAATGTATCATCTTGACGTCCTTTAATTCTACTCACCAAAGGTAAGCTACTACCACATTCACATTGTTTAGTCGTTTTACAAATAATGTCACCCATCGCATACCGTATAATTGGTGTGCTTTTACGCCAGAGGTTTGTCACCACCATCGTACCTACTTCACCATCCTCAACAGGCTTCATGGTTTCTGGGTCTACTACTTCTAGCAGTAGTTCTGGTGCACACCAATGGGTGTACCCCGTGGCTCGACTATGTGAACACTCAATGGAAGCCACACCAATTTCACCACAGCCATATATATCATAAATCTTACAATGAAATGCTGCCTCCATTTTTTCACGAAAAGCCTCTGTAAAAGGTTCACCACCAATTACTATTCGCTGAATACCTAATTCAGAAAATTCCAGCTCATTTTTTAACTGATCATAAAAATAAGATAGAAACGATGGATAAGTAATTACATCAGCCGGTCTTAGTAACGCTAACTTATCTTTATGCCAATGAATCGGCATCCGCACATCCGCTCTCACCGTTGGTCCAAGTTGCTCGCAGCCATTCTGAATAAAAAAACTGGATGGCCAAGGTCCAGTGGGAAACATACAATATATTGATCTATTAGCGCGACCGTTATCAGTATAAGGTGAACCTACACCAGCAACACTTAACATCTGAGCAACATGCTTATAAATATGAGAGGCTTCATTGTTAGCCACAGGAATTAGCTTAGGTTTGCCAGTAGAACCAGACGTTTCTATAAAAGTAGTAATTTCACTTAAAGGCAACGAGCAAAAACTGGGAAACTTATCTTGTTTAAGCTGCTGAGGATCAATAATGGGTAATAAACTCAGCTGATCGAGTGAAGTTAATTGAGAGGGATTAACACCACTATCATCCAATAACCGACGGTAAATGCTGTTATTGCTATAATGAAACTCAACAATATTTTTTAATTTATTTAACTGTAGACCAGGTATATCCTGAGCTGTTAGTCCCCAATACAGGTTAGAAGAATTATTCATCACTATTGTTAACTCCCTATTACATTTATACATGATTTACTACCGTATATAACATCAATTTAATGCTATATCTTTTGTATTACAGTATAAATCTTAGCAAGACACTAACGATTTACTTTACTCGAAAACAAAATCCAAAAAACACGTACTGACTGTGCTTTTTGGAAAGCGGTTACTATGTTTTTTGAACTACCTTTACTTATTTATACTAATCACGATTTATTTTTAGGTATTATTAACAGAATTACCCTTGATGAAAAGTATAGTCAAAGCGAACGACTTTTAGGGGCGGCCACCGAACGATGAGTCCCAGTAGCACTTTTATGTCAATTAAAGTAGCTACCGCAAGTCATACAGTAGCAGACTTGCCCCCAGGAGTTTAGATAAACTAAATGACTGGGGTGAAGAGAGAAGGTAACAAAGCCTAAAAATCATTCGCGAAGAGTATATATTAAAAGTCAGACGGACTAGGTATAACCGGATTCACTACACTAAACTTACGAGCACCGACCTCTTCTAACGAAAACCTAATTAGATAAGGACGAGAAGCTGCACGACAATAATCCGGCTTTAGACGTATAAATGTTACTTTAGGTGGTACTGACTTATCTGATACAACAATAAAGTCTTCTTTCTTAGTACATCCAGTACTGGTTACTACAATAGAAGCTAACTTTTCTGTCACTTGCAACCCATGCAAATCTTCAATGGCTGGTTGGTAATCATTCGTTAAGTCGTTGTTGACTTCTTCAACTGCTTTATTCATCGCCATCGCAGTAGATGTAAACAGCAATACAGATAAGCAAGCAGTTGCTTTTACTAGAGACCGGTTAAATACGCCGTTAAACTTATTTTTTGACATGTCTGTTGTGTCTCCTTGACAATTTAAACGTTTAATATTCAGCCTTTTGGATATATGTGTAGCAGGCTATAACAACTTAAAGCACAGAAAGTTTACAAGCAAGCTATAAAATTAAGTCTGTTTGACTAACCAACAAGCTTTCGTCTCTGTATAAATATCAGCAATTTTTTCTGGCTTGTAATGAGTATCTAATGTTGCAATTGCAATCGATACCCATTCTGAAAAGGCTTTGCTACCACTCCATTCAATACTTGAACCACAACAACTACAAAATTTTCTAGCAATCGATCCTGAAGAGTTATAAGAGACTAACTTATCGAGACCTGTTAAATAGACTAAATCAGATTTCAGCACACTTCCGTAAGTAGCGAACGCAGCTCCATGTTGCTTCTGACACATTTTACAGTGGCAATTAGTGACTTTTTTAGGCTCACTTTTTAACTGATAGGTTACTTCACCACAGAGACAACTGCCTTTGTACATATACTCCCCATACTCATAACATAAACACTATTGACCCATTATATACTGTACTAGTTTTTCTAAGTTCTGGTGATCCTTTGGATTAAGGTAAGTATGCCTAAACAAAGCGTAAGCCTCTGGATCATTACTCTCAAGATAACTAAAACTCTTTTTATGGCCTAAAAACCACAAGCCACGCGTTTTAAAATAGGTTTCTAGTAATTCAAACTGAAGCCATGTTCGACGATAATTGCCTTCCATATCATCAATAGCCGCACGGGTTAGCATTTTATTTAGCCATGCTTTTACATGAGCCAAATCAGAGTCACTAACTTTATCAACCCCTTTAGCTAGCTTTTTATTTACCTTATCAATATAGTTCTTTCCATAACCCTGTTTATCAACTACCGCAATACCATCAGCAAAACGCAAAGCAGTATCTGGAACCTCTTCCAATGCTGATGTTGGATAAATCCAAGCATCCAGATAAATGCCATGAAAAATTCGAGCGTCTTTTACTTCATCTTCTCTATCACAAAAGCAGGCGATATCAATATCGCTTGTGTCAGTAGCTTCATTTCTAGCCACTGAACCATATAAAATAACTGTATGGGGGTTGTACTTTGCTTGAAGCTCTTTTATTGCGAGTTGTACTACTTTTTCCATAATTAATTCTTTAAACAGATATTTTCAATTATTAAATAATTGCATATTGTCATTGACATACTCCATAATACGATCAGCAACCATTTCATCAAGCAACTCAGCAGCGACGTGGGAGTATATGTAAGACCATACGAAGTGAAACTTGTAACGACTTTTAGATCGTTCATCTAAGTCCCAATCACTTTTAACAGCATCCTCTATAAACTCCTTTATTTCAGAAATTATATCATCATTAGTGATTTCTCTTTCCTTAATAACTAAGTCAGGAGCCACCTGTATAAGTAGTGAATGTCAGTGACTTCTGTTTTGGCTTTTTCCTCAGCCGCTGATAATGCCTTTTGACACTCTTTTAGCCAGTGTTTATTTTGTTTGGGTATTTTCATATTTTTATTTACTTCTGTATATATGTTTTATAATAGTTCTATTTATAGTGCTGCAATTTGATAACAAATTCCATGTTGTCAAACTCTTTACCAAAAGCTGATTGAAGATCATGCTTCAATTTTTCCATCTCAGGATAAGAGCTACCACCAATAAATACGCCTCCTGGTTGACCAGTTACTTTGAAAAATATCCCTCTTTTACCGTTAAAATAATATTCTAAATTAATGTCATCATTTCTAAAGATACCATTTTCCTTACCAGCCAAACATTGATAACAGACTAGTTCATGCTTTTCAGCAATTCTTTTTAACAAGTTAAACGCTAAAACCATATCAATTTGTTCATTTTCACTACTTTTTCGTATCGTATACTCATGACGAGGTATCATCACTGATGTACCTGTAATTGCAAATATTGATAAAAGAACAATAGGTATCTTCAGCACGTTAGTTAGCCGAGTTTTGGTCTTATATTTATATGATTGTTTTGCAAAAGATGCTGCTAAAGGTATTATTGCCAGGGCAACTAGATCAGCATAATCCACTACTCGATCATAGTATATAAAGCCAATATTATTAAACACATCAATCAAAGACTGAGAATATTGACTTTTCCATAAAACAAACCCTGAACCAATAAGCACCGCACATAGCTTCTTATATTGAGGAAACATGTAAAAAACTATCATCGAAACCAAGCATAACCCTGAGAAGTCTGATAGTTTACCTGTTACCCAATTAGAGAAGGCCTCTTTGAGATATAAATCATTTACCAAAAGCACCCCTAATGAAACTAAGAATGGCCAACTATATAAAAAAGAAACTTTTTTCTCACTCATTATTTAATATTTAACATCTATCCTATGACTTTAAAACGTTTCTAATAAAATATCTTTTTTCATCATATTGGCTCTCTTCTATGAAAGTCAATATAAAGCTTTTTTAACTCATCAGGTAAAGCTAACCAATAAGGTTTGATTTTATCTTTAGGTACTTGCCAGAATAAGTTTTCGGTAAAGGCAACATCTATACAGTTTTTTACTTCTTTGTTTCCCTTTCTGAAATTACTGCTCATATAGTTGAATAACTCTATATATTTACCAGCATTCTCAGACATGGTCATTTCACGATTAAGCGCCTTAGCCAAGCTCTCAAACCAACTGTAAGCAAACTCCGGATCAATTTCATCCCACAGTCTAATATGCTCTTTATCTGCTTTTATAGTAATTTCAGGAAACGTTTGTCTAGTTTCATTGTAAAATTCTAGTAGGGTCATTTTTATTTAATTAAAGACTATTCAAAATCTATCGATACTAAAGTTGCTTTAACTTAGTCAAAATACCACGAAAACAACAGTTTACCTACTGAACTAGGCAACCATTGTTTCACTACTTTTAGCTCTTCCTGATTAAGTTCAGATAAATGAGCATTCGTCACTTGTTCATCTAATTCGCTAGCAGAAAGAATAATTAATTCATTACCTGCTGTAGCAATTGCATTGACTAACTCTTTTTTATCAAAATATTCTTCTGTATGTTCAGTTATTACTCCAAAGCCACCAACAGGAGCAAAACAGTTTTGATAAAAGTAAAATTTACCTGCTTTATCAGAGACTTCAGCCATATAATAGTTATTTGGATAATTATATCCATCTACTTTATGTACATGAATTAGCCCAAGCAGTTGAAGTGAATAACATAGTGCTTTGAACTTAGCAAATGATATTGGTTCAGCATTTATTCCTGTAAATTTACTTGGGAGTATGTACATTTTTTTACTCATACAGTGTTAATTGATTACTCTTCAAACCATCTTTGCTCTCTATTACAGAGGTTATCCCATTCAGCTCTGGATAAGATCTCCATATTCTCTAGACTTGTACCAGCTAACACATATACCCTTCTCGAATTATTTTTAAGGTTTGTTGTCCTCGCTCTTCACCCCAATCATTTATAAAAACATAAACTCATGGGGCTTCATCTCTTGACGGCCTCCCCTAAAAACCATTCGCTTTGGCTATAGTTATCATCCCATGATATGAGTTCTTCGGTATCAGCAGGCGCTGTTTCACCAAAACAAGGCAGTTGTTCTAAAATCAACAACCAAAACTTATTAGCAAGCAACCATTCAAGCTCTTTCACATTTTCAGGCACATCCTCAAATGGCACGCTTATTACAACGTTTTCAGCAATTTCATCAACTGAATAAAAATCATCATTTAAGCACCAACCATTACCTTCAGTCCATAAATAAGCATCATAGCGTGTATTAGTAATTTGAATCGCTTGTTCAGACATATCAGGTGAAGCTTCATAGAAAACACTGTATTGAATACTGGCTGTTTTTATCAGTTCAACCTTAAACGGGACGGCTGGTAGTAAAGTGCTATTGAAAAAGTCATATAGATACTTCAATACAGGGAAAAGTTTATCAACAGTTGTATAGTTATCTAACAACTGTATAAGCTTTGTTTTGAAGAGTTGCTTTTGTGGGTGTTGTTTCATTTATAAAACCAATCGGGGTGCGACCGAAAACTGAGCGTGCTTAAGTAAGAAGCTCTAGCCTGCCAATAACTGGCTTTTTCTTCATTTAGATATTGTGTATCAAATTCACCCATATAAATACTAGCTAGCATTTCAGCAGCCCACTGTGCATGAGGTACATTATGGTCTTTGCTAGCTGATTGTTCATACCAATAAATGGCTTGCTCTATATCAGCTTTACCACCTTCTCCAGAAAGCAGCATCAGCGCTAAGTCGTTTTGAGACTCAGCTAATCCTTGTTTTGCAGCCAATTCATCCCAATACATAACCTTATTGTTATCTAAAGGAACGACTTCACCATGTGCATAAGCACATGCAAGGCTTCTTTGTGCTTCAGCTGAACCCTTCCTTGCAGCCCATTCTAGTTGTTTAATCGCTTTTTGGGTACTAGGTACAGAAGACCAGCAACCTTTCTTATAATTGGTATTCGCAAGTAAAGCTACAGCTTCTGGATGTTTATTATTTGCACTTTTTTTAAGCCAATACTCAGATTCCTTGGCAGACATTTCCGGGTCACCACCATAATACAAATAACCTAGAATAAGTTGAGCTTCAGCGTTACCTTGTTTAGCCAAAGGAATTAATAACTTCTTTGCCTGCTTATACTTTTCAGCAAGGATTAGTCTTTTAGCGATACCTATTCGGTTGAATTTCATGATTACGTATCGTACTCACCACTATCCCATGGCTCAAAGAATGCCATATAGTTACCAGGTAATAACTCTACTGCCCATACATCCTCTTCGTATTCTGGCTCTCTTACAATAAGACCAATATTTACACTATTATATTTTACAGAAAATGGTTTAACTTCAATTCGACAATAATCTACTTCTCCAAGGCTGCTTAAAAGTGCTACATATTTTTTTGTTCTTTCTTCATCATCATACGATCCTCTTGGGCCTAAACAATCGATATAAGAGTCAACAAGATTTCCATTTAAGTCAAATTTAAAAAGAGCAATATATTCACAACCATCAGAGTCATTAGTTGCAGGCTCAAATGGAGTAGTTAAAAAGAACTGAAGTTCATCTGTAGTTCTTCCTATATGTTCAGCATGATAATTATCATGATTTATAGCTACTTTTGTAGGTCTACCTGATTTCATAGTTTTCTTAACCATCAACAAAAATCCTAGCAAAGCGTTCAGGTGACCAACCAACTATGTCAGAAACCTGCCCATCACCCACTTCAACTACTCTTTCTTTACCCTCTTTTGTTTCGGTGAGATCGATAGAAAAGAATCGTGATGCTATTCGGCTGGCACACTCTACCACTATTTCAGGTATAGACTGGCTTTTCTCTGAAGCAAATACCTTACCATCAAGGACAAAATATCTCTCTTCAGTATCTGGCAAAAAGTTTTCAACTTTTCGAATACAAAATCCACCTTCAATCTTACCACGGAATTTCTTCATTTCATCAGCAACCGTTACCGCTTGTGATGGTTCATTGATTATTGACCCGACTGATGTCTTCAATGACTTCACATAGTCTTTGATAAAGTAACTTTCCCAACCTATATTTTTCAACTCTAACTCAAGATTACAATCTTTAGGTAAGATGATCGTTTCTGGCGTTAGATCAGCTATCAATTCATACCAGTTTGGTAGGTGATGTAAAGCTAAATATGACTCAACGCTTATATAAGGTGTACCACCACTGCTTGCAATAGATACACACAAATTTTGGTACTCTTGTTCATTTAACATCCAACCACGGTAGATAACATCATTAGATACTGCTGGCGTTATTCTTGATAATGGGCTTAACTCGTCTAAGCTAATCGTTGAATACTGAATACCTTTATTATCGAATGCTTCAGCCTGAGCTTGATACATTTCATCGGGTTGAGATGGTTTGAAGTAGTCACTGGGGAATAGAATGTGCATTTATACTTCCTACTCAATTATTTTCATATGCATTCACCAGCCATTTATGAGTTAATATTTTTTATTTAAATTTTCAATTATTTTTATTCTCTCATATTCTAACAATCCAGGCTTTTCATATAATCTATTATTAAATATCTCTTTTAATACAAAGTCTTGATTTATACTTGGATTTATATATTTTGACATTTTATTAATCGCTGTTTTTGGAATACCATATTCAGATAAGATAGTTAAATTTTCACGTATAAAATCAGTTTCTATTGATGTAGCATAAAACACATAATTACCAGACCTTATCCCTCTTTCATTACACACAAATTTTTGAATTTCATTCACAACTAATAGCCACTTTGGAACTTTATATTGAAACCAATGCCTTAGTATCTGAAATGCTTCACATATTGCCTCATCAAAAACTTCTTTACTTGTCAAATTTGACTTTATTTTTCTCTTATATTCATAGTTATTTTTTATTAGCGTATTTATATTTTTATATACCCCATAATCAAATGTAACCTTTACAAGTTTCTTTCTTGTCATTGGTTTCACTGATTCATTAGGCTTGATAAGGAACTCCCATGCAAGACCTAAACAGTAATCTAGTTGCTCGTACTTAGGCAGTTTATCCCAACAGATCAAATTATAATTTTCATCTATTTCACTTCTTAATTTGTCAACAAGTCCATCCTGTCCTTTGATATACAACGAATTTTTTGAAAACATTTCCCTTTTTTCATTAGGCAAGCTTGATATATATTTATATTGCTCACTCTCTTTATTTACAATATTTTCTTCATTAATATTTATTAGTACTTCATCTGAGACAGGGCTTTGTTCATGAAAGGGTATATCTATGTATATTTGATCTTTTTTTGGTATTTCATTAAAATTATATATCCTTCCTATATAATGCTCCATCAACCTGCCAGCTCTTCCTTTAATATTTGAGTAATCAAAAAAATCAATTTTATTCCCACCTTTCTTATTATCAAAAAAAACAACATTTTTAGCTACTGTATTGACACCTTCGATTATTGTAGAGGTACAAAAAAGAATATTTACTATTCCTTTATTAAAGTAATCAATCAACGTTGATGTTATATGTTTTTGTAAAGCGCCATCATGTACACATACCCCATACTTTAAACAATCAATTAAGGACCATTCATTTGAAATATAGTTTTCAATCCATTCAATTATAGGCAAATCAAGATTTTTTATAGGGAATTTTTTATCACAAAGAAATTCATAATACTCTCTCGATAGGTACCTTGCTCTATTTGGTGAAGAGCAGTAAACTATCGTATTTTGCCCCTTTAACTGATACAGCAACTCAAATAGTATTTTTTCTTTATATATTTTCTTTTCATTTTTACTCCCAAACTTACCTTTATGTTTTTTATATATATCTATTTGCTCACAAGCAACCATATTATATTTTGTTTTATAAAATACTGCATTATATTTCTCAGCAAACCCTTCAGATATTCCATCAATGTTTGGCCCTAAAAGATAAAAATTTGGACTGTATTTTACAAGTATGTATTGAAATGCGTTATTAAGTGAGTCTGACCTTTCATCTTCTCTGTTTGAGCTAAGTTTATAGAATTCATCGATAACCAGAAAGTCAATATATGGAAAATTTTTATATTCATTAACTCTTTCAGAAGTCAATAGGAATAGGTTCTTTTTTTCAACTGATGGCTCCTGAGTAGTCCTAACAATCAACTTATACTTATCGTTATATTTGGTTAGTTTTTTTCTAGTCTCATCTAAGAGAGCCAATGTTGGCTGAATAACTACAATATTGCTATACATACAAGAAGCTACAATTTCTTCTATTAGTAGACTTTTTCCAAAACTTGTAGGTGCAGCACTTATAATTACATTTATTTTTGCCTTAATCAAATCTAATATATTTTTTTGTTCATCATGAAAATACCTTCCTTCAATATAATTTGAAATATTAGAGTTTAACCTTATATTTGCACTTGTGGATGAAAGTGTTAGCTTTTCCTTTAGAACATATGGATTAAATCCAATTGACTCTATTATATCTGCCAACATTTCATTCAACTTCGATGAAAATTTTCTTCTATAGTTTAATATATTTATTAATAAATAGATTCCTTTCTCTTCATCTTCAATTAGAAGTCGTGAGCATTCTTTATATATATAAAACGTCTTATCAAAGTCAAAAGTTTCTTTTGATACAATTTCTTTAACTATTCCATTCATTTCATTCATCACCTACTGACTGAAGTAGAGATAACTTCTTATGAAGCCTTTTTACTAATTCCTTTTTACACTTGACAGGCAACAACATCACGATTATTTTCAGCCTAGATCTTAACGGGTGGTTATTCCTATCATCAAAATATTTTTTTAATTTTCTGATTTTATCCTCATACTCATTAACAAACTCCTCTTTGTTTTCATCATCATATTTTTCAAATAAGTCACAACTATAAGTACAAAGCAAAGGAATATATATTTCATCTAACTTATCTTTAAGTTTAGTAGTATTTGACAACAACTTCTTCCAATGATCAGACCCAGGAATATTATTAAAGTGCTTTATTTTTTTCGCAATCAAACTAAACTCTGAGTCTAAATAATTAGTCTTAAAGTGCTCTTCTATATCTCTAATTAGTTCACTCAAACCTCTTTTTGGATCTATGTATAACTTTGATTCACCCAGCCACATAGTTTTACTTTCAGGCTCAACATGTACACAGTCAAACCCATGAACGGTATGCCCAAGTGAATCTTTAAAGTATATTTTAGATAGTAGAGGTATTGTATTTAAATGATCACGCAATATTAAGTGTAGTATCAACTCACCAAACTCCCCCCTCCTTAGATACTTATCATCTAGCTCGTCAGAAATATGGTCATTTTTACTATATATATCTCTAACTTTCTGGAATGAATCAATCTTATAAATTGAATTTGCAGCTTCTACTAATTTCTCAAGTGTTTGTGTATTATGTGTAGTAGTGCCTTCATGAAAACCAAATGAGAACTCATGAATTACATTAGTTATTTTTTGAACTAATTTCGACCATCTATACTGGCTTTCTCCTTGATCATTGAGATCAAAACCAACTAGAAAACTTCTTAACGTGTCTTCTGTAATTTTTTTTTCTATTATACTTCTAGAACCAAATGGGCCATTTTCCATATGATACCTTTACAATCTAAATTATCTACTCAATATGTATTTTTTAGGAATTATTTTTTAACGCTACCGCCCTTGGACCACCCCAATTAAATACAACCCAAACAACCTACCACCTACCTTTCAAATCCAACAAACAACACCATAAGCCAGATATATGGAGTAACAGGGTGTTCTGAAGCTAAGGCATGGATGCCTTTTTAACTCTTGATGGTCCAGGGATGGGCCTTCAAGGGGGGCGGAAGAATACCCTGTTACTCCATAGCCTTCGTGAATACCTTTTATGCTATGTCTCTATCTATCCTTTCATCCTCCCCTGCTAGCACTTTCTATAACAATTAGTGTTGCTATCGCTCATTATGCAGTAGCTAATGAGCCCTTCTCCCCACAGGGGAGAAGGGACTTGCTCTTGTGTTCTGGTAACACCTGTCTTGCTAAATTAGCTTTTGACTAATCTAAAGCGTTAATAAAGTCACATCAAGCAGCAACTGTAGAATAAATGAACATCTTCTGTCCTTAATTAACCGCAAGAAAAGTACACCTTTTGTAAATACGACTATTGTCGATATTGAAATACGACTGTTTATCACTTGCTGGTTTTTTAGATACCAATTATTCATTTTTTGGTTGCGACACTCATATCGCTTTGTTATAAAAAGATAACTGTTTCTAGTAAGCAGTTGCTGGAAGTACAGGTTTAGCTGAGTGCTCTGCACTGTGGTTAGCGTTGCGCTGACCGAGGGGAATAGTCCTCCAACTTTCAAGCACAATGACGACTGTTTCAGCCCCACTTCGACGGTAGTGCACCTACTTGTTGTTGCGGTCTGGAACAACCACGCCGATCGGGGTTCCGCACAACAAGTAGGTGCACTACCGTCGGTGGGATCAGTGAGTCGTCAATGTTCCAGGTTTAGTAGTAAACCCTTCCAGAATAGGGGTTGGGCTCTCTTAATTTTGAGGGAGCACTTTCCCAACTCTTCCTAATACTTTCTATACCCAATACAAATAAGCTAACAGGAAAGGGGACGATTTGTGTCACTACGATTGACGCTCGATCAACTACATCGGGCATTGCAGGTAAGCGACCCTCAGCTTGTAAGACTCATTATTCAACTTTCCCAACAAATAGAAATCCCTGAAAAACCCATTCGCCAAGGCGCCGATACATTTGATTCATTTATTGCTGAAATTTCCACCAGTGCCTTCCGCAAAAAACCGAAAGAAGAACAATGGGCTTTACGGGTAGAGCGAATTAAAGCTTTAGAAACGGCTGATGCTGAAGTCCCATTAACTGAATGCTTAAAACTTCACCAAATATTATTTGCCCTTTACGAAAAAAATGATGCTTTCAGTCGTTGGTGTTTGCTGGCCGTTTTTCCAGAAATTGAGCTAACTTACGGCCCCTGGCGGGCATTAAAAGCTATATTCAAACAAGCCGAAGCTGATAATGATACCATTATTTATGGTGCATTGGCCGCCCGTTTTGATCAAGCATTAGCCAGCGGTCATTTTAAAATCAATCGCAGTACCTTAGTGTACTTAACTCGTCGTGCTTGGCGTTATTTACGCCGAAAAGGCGAGCAACTTCCGGCTTGCTACCCAGATACAGCCTGTGATGTATTAGCCCATTATACTGATGACACCCACTGGTCACACACCTGGATTGCCAACCATATTTTTTATCATGAAAATGGTCAGTATAACCGCAACCGCTTTACCTTTCGTTCTCGTCCCAGCACTTTACTGAAATATCGTGCATTTGCCGACAGCTGGCGATTAACTCCCAGGCCATTATTTGCATTACTAGAGCAAGCACAAGCAGAACAAGTTCGCCGTTATGCCACTACTGCGTTAAAAACCGATTTCCGAGCCAGCCTGCGTGAAGTAGAGCCGCAATGGATTAGCCGCTTAGTCGGTAATCAAAGTGCCACAATAGACGACTTTGTTATTTGGGTGTTGGATAACGTCCCCCGCTTTGAACAAACAGCTTTTAAAACATTAGGCTTACACGACACCGTATTAGCATTATTTAACTCCCCTTCAGATAATGCACGGGTTTATGCTGCCAGCTATGCTCGCACCCATGCACGGGACCTCTCCATTCCAAGCTTAATTCGCTTAATTGATAACAGTAATGAAACAGTACGTCAGCTAGCGTTTGACTTAATTCAATCTCACGAGCCACGCAAAGGCATTGGCCTTGATAACTGGGGTGCTATTTTAGAAACCCACTATGGTTATCAATTTGCCGAAAGTGTCTTACTTAAACATTTCAGCAAACGAGAATTAACGCCAGACTGGTATCAACAACATTTGTTGCAACCTGCATCCAACGGGTTTGATTTTACGGTTAAACACCTTACTCAGCATCATTCAAATAAATCGTTAGGTGCTCTCTATTTTAGTCAGCTATTAGAAATGCTTGACTATCAACAACAGCGGGCACGTAAAACCATTCGTTTTGCTTGTGAAGCATTAACGGAATTTGATTTAAACAGTTTACCCACTGACTTTTTAAAAGCTACTTTAATTAACCCCAAAACCCAACGCTATATTGCGCACTGGGTAGATCAAGGGTTATTAAGCCCCAAATCACTAGAGTTAACTTTTTTAAAAGCCATTGCTTTCCACCTCAGTTGGGAACAGGATGCCTGGCTAACAGCCCTTAAGCAATCTAAGCCTTGGGCAAAAGAACTGACTTATTCACAAGAATTAGCCGAAACGATTTTTGCTTGGCTGGCCGATATACGTCATTTTACGCCAGAGCAATTAAGCTTTGATTGGTTAATGACTTTGGTTGAACGCAGCGAGCCGCTTTATCACGACTTTGCTGTGGATGTCATGAACCGGGCCTTTTTACCCGCAGATTTTGCCCCCGACACAGGCGAGCAACCACCATCAAAAACAGCCACAAGTGCTGAAACAGAAATTAATGTAGACTTTGGCGGCGACAGCTTTTTATTTACTGGCAAGCTAGCCAAGATGACTCGCTCTGAGGCGAAAAATAAAGTGACTACCGCTGGTGGCAGCAACGCCTCTGGTGTGACCAAAAAATTAAAATGGCTCGTCATTGGTGATGATGGCTCGCCACTATATGGAGAAGGACGCAAAGGCTCCAAACAAGTTAAAGCTGAATCATTAATTGAAGAAGGAGCTGAATTAAAAATTATATCCGAGACTGCTTTTTTACAAATGCTGACAGGTGAGCAACGAGAATTTTCCGATGATGCTATCGATGCAGGTTGTAACCGTCTGTGGAAAATGATGACTACGCCAGGCAAAGAAGATGCACCGCTCACTTTATTTGCCCTATCGTATATTCGTCATCACCACCCAGATATTTGTTTAAAAGAAACCGATCGGCCTGTAGACCCAGGTGCAGAAATCCCAGCTGATTTTCTGAGTTTTGAACGGGTACAACCATTATTTAATGATAATCGCATCAATATCCGCGCTTTCGCTTTAGAGCTGGCCCATTGGGAATTTGCTCGCTGGCAACCCCCCATCGAAAATATTGTGGCGTTATGTGAATCACCCTATAAACCGGTACGGGACTTTATTGCCAAAGCCCTTACGGCTGATGCTACTCCAGAACACAAGCGTTACCGACTGGACCCAGATATTCTTACGCCAGATGCCGTGTATAGCTTTTGCGAGGCAGCCGATCAATCAGCGCGCAAGCTGGGCATGGTGTTAATTGAAAAACACCCCCGATTACAATTGCCACAAGAATTATTCCGGCTTACCGAAAGCCCCGATCGGTCCGTTCGCGGTTTTGTCATTCAACGTTTCTGGCACTGGTATCGGGACCGAGGCATTACCCAAGGTTGGAAGCCACAATTGTCGTCTGTTGCTACGCTTGGGGCAAAAGCCAAACAACAAGCCGAAGCTGACCAGCAGAATTTAGGCGCTGGTGCACCTGTCAAACCAACAGCACTACCCGCTGACCATGACAGCTTGGAACAATTCTTACGCCGTATTCTGTTTGAAATTGCTCCTGGCCGACTAGCGAAAAACAGCTCTTCCAGTAAAACAGCTAAAACCAGCAAGAAAAAAGGCAACGGCGAAATGATTAATAAATTAAAACCATTGCCGACCCGCAAGGCTAAATTGAATGTAATTGAAACATTACGGGATATTGCCGTAGCAGATAACGATTTTGCCCGCTACGTTTTGCCCTTACTGCAAGAATTTAAAGGCTCTCGCGGTAAAAGCGAACATGCTGCCTGCTTAGTCGCTGTTACACGTATTACGGCAAAGCACCCTGAATTATCAGTATTGACTACTCCAAAAATGGGTGCTCAATTAAAGGGGAATGAACAATGAACGATATAATAGAAAAGTTTCTCCCCTATCGTGGTGATATTAAAGCGTTAGGGGCCAGTGAAAATACCGTTTATTTTATTACTGAGCACCCAGAAAAACAGCTTACGCCGTGTTATCAGCTTAATTTAGAAACTCAAGCCCTCAGCGAAATTCCACTTAACAACAGGGCCAGTGCACTATTAGTTTCCAAAAGCCCATCCAATAAAAAGGACCAAGTGTGGATAGGTGACATTGCTGGTGGTATTTACTGCAATGGTAAACGGTTAACTCAATTAGCCGACGACCAAAATACGTCAGTCAATGCCTTAGTTGCATTAAGTCAGCAGCGGTTAGGGGTGTTAATTGGTCGCAAAATTGAGATTATCGATCAAACCAAAGGCACTCAGTTACAAACTCTTGAACTATCTCCCAATCAACTGTCCCCAGAAAAATCAGAAACCGGAACGGCTATCGCAGCGGATGCCAGCGGCCAATGGCTGGTTGTTGGGACCAATAAAGGCACCGTTTTGGTTTTTGAAAATGAAGATGAAGACCAAACAGCATTTAAACTGAGTGAGTCAGACAAATTACATGAAGGGGCTGTTACAGCCTTAGCGTTTGACCCCACTGAATTACGATTTTTATCCGCCGGTAACGACAATAAACTGTTGCTGACCCACGCCCGCGGCAAGCTAGAGCCAGAAGACCGCGATCGAGGTGCGGGCCATGCCGCTCCCATCACAGCAATTGTGCACCCTTCTATCCAGGCAAACATCCAGACAACAGCCGAACGGTTTATCACTGGTGCTCAGGATAAAACTTGTAAAAGCTGGCTGCGCAGTGGAGCCACTCGCCCTTCTACTTTTAGTGAAGGGATTGGCTCGGTCACTGGGTTAGCCATTGCAGCGATTCATCACCGACCTCATTTGGTAGTCGCCAGCAATCAACGATTAGCAGTTGTTGCCCTTGATGCCGCCGGTAAGTTTGGCCAACTCACCCACCGTATTTACGACACCTATGCACTGGCTAAAAACGAATTAGCCAGCGCTCAAGTTACCCATCGTCAAGCCGCTATTGAACGGTTAGCCAGCTATGGGGATAAAGCGTCACTACAGTTGCTGGATAAACAAGTTCGTCAAGACCGAGATTTTGCTTTACGTCAACTGATTGCAGAGCGGATTGCTACCACTAACCACCCTGACACCCAACGGTTAGTCGAGTCGTACCTCAACCACAAAGATGAAGCCATTAGAACGGCCACCTTTGCTCGATTGCAGGAAAGGTTTGGATCAGACGAGCCCTTACGCCCAATGACCTTAGCCCTAAAAACCGGCCAGACGGATGTGGGCAAACTGGCAGTGAATGCGCTGGCCAATATAGCTGCTGAGGATGAACGGGCCATGATGCGCTTAACTGACGCACTGGATGCAAAGGCCTACCCCGTAAGAATGCTGGCATTGGCCCGCTTAGAATCAGTTAACTCAGAAGCCAACATCGTTGCCCTTGGGGCGAGCCATGCTGATGTTCGTCGAGCCTCGTTAATTCGCTTGTTTCAGCGAGCGTTACTGGAGCAACCCCGGGTGTTATCCACACTACGGCGTCGCCTGGATGACAGTAACACAGAGGTGCGGCAAACCGCGTTTTTAGTCAGTCTATTCAGCCGTCCGGCATTAGCTAAAGCTATTCGCGAACGAGATAAACATCTCCACCGATTGCTCTTTGATATTGAAGAGTTTGATATTGAACAGTTTGCCTTAGAAGCCGGCTTGGCAGACCAGTCCACGTCTGCCAAATCCAAATCTGCCAAGCCAAAGCCTGTTGAATCAAAGCCTGCCGAAAAAGCCAAAGAGCTGCCTAAAACCCGCAAAACCAAACTTGCACTCACCACTGCCGACTATGCACCGCTACTGCAAGCCACAGCCAGTTTATCCTTGGATAGCTGCTTGCTCGGTGCACATTGCCTGGCCTTGTTGAATGATCCACGAGCCTTTGGCTTATTACTCCAATTAAGTCGAGCAGAAGACAGCAGTGCACGAGTACGGGTTTGTCATGCGCTAGCCAACTTAAATGACCCACGAACCGATCAGCGGCTACAAACGCTGCTTAATGACTCTGCTACTGAAGTCAGAGACGCTGCATTTACTGCGCTTGCAGCTATTCATGAGAGTCAACCACTCACCGCTGTACAGTTGGGATTAACCAGCCAGCATGCAGATGTGCGTCGCCGTGCTTTGCAAAGCCTGGTAAGGGTGGCCAAAAAAGATGAGGTTTCCACAGTACATGAAGCGCTTTTCCAGCACGCCTTAAACGATGGCACCCCCAATGTGCGTAGTGAAGCCTTTAAAGCGGTGCTAAATCTACCCATGGGTGGCAGCCAGGAGTCAGCATTGCGATTTGCCTTACAGAGCACCCATGCAGATATCCGTCGTGAAGTGCAAACTGAGCTAATAGCCGAGGCCAGCCAAAGCTGGGCCTGGGCCTTGTTACTAGCGTTATTCAGTGATCCAGACCAAGGCATTCGTTATGAGGCCCTAGCCTTCACCTTAAAGAAGACCAAAGGCCGCGACTATGCACCACTGGCTGCTGCGCTGAAGAGCCCCTACCGTGATACGCGCTTAACTGCCATTAGCGAACTGAGCAAAAAACCTGGCGAACAGTCCCAGCAGCTATTGATCAGTGCAATCAATGATAGTGAACGAGACGTTCGTAAACAGGCTATTCAGGCATTAGTGGATGCCAAGGCCAATGCCGCCTTAAAGCAGGCTATGCGCAGTGAGTACCAGGATGTGGTATTACAAGCTGCCAATGCCTGCGCCCGATTAGGTGATGACGCAGCGCTTGAACCACTATTGAGCCTGGTAACGCTAACAAAGCCTGAAAACAAGGACGACGCTAAGCGCTGGCAAGCCACTATTGAATCGGCATTAACAGGTTTAAGTCAGTTACAGTCGCCTGCTTGTGTGCCTGCTGTAGCGCCCTTACTGGCAAGTGACATTAGTGCTATTCGCCGGGCTGCCGCCAAGGTATTGACCTGGTGCTGCGATGTAAACCAGCAGGAAGTGCTAGAGAAGGCCCTGCAACACCAAGATAGTGAAGTGAAGCTCGCTGCTGCTCATGGCCTGGTTTTGCTAGACAACACCCATCAGCTGGCCATGCAACAAGCCCTGGCGCAAAGTCGCAGCCAACCTGAAAAGCTACTTTGTGTGGGTGCACTCATCGGCTTTGGTGATGAGTGCCCCGACAGGCTGAGCAGCTACCTGGATGATCCAGATCATTTAGTGAGCTTTCCTGCGCTGGTCGTGCATTTGCTGCAAGGTTACAAAGGCCAGTCTCCTACTCATCTGTTAGCCATGCTATCAGTCGAAAACCCGATGTTTCGCCTGATTGCCGCCCAAGCCATTGAGCACTTTCACCATCAAGAGGCTTATACCACTCTGCTAAGTGCGCTGTTTAATACTCAGTCTGGTGAAAAGTGGCAGATCAGCAACGACGTGATTGAGCTGTTTGCTGAGCTAGTGATATCCGGTAACAGTCGTTTGCGCTGCAAAACCTTACAGTTATTGGCGCACCTGTTTGCCGACAAGCAAGATGCCTGGGACCACGCCTGGCAGCACCACACCCAACGCTATCAAACAGAAATCAATGGGCTACTGGCAGCAGTAGGAAAACCCAAGTCGGCCAAAACTAAGCCAACCCAAGCCAAGTCAGCAAAAATAAAAGTCGACCAAACCGAGTTGGAGCAAATGGCCTTTGGTACCTATTGTGGTTTGGTCCGTGAGCAAGGCAAAGCAGCCGGTCGCCGTAAGGTGGCTTATACCGATAGTTCCATTATCACCGTACGCCAATCGGCACTCACGCTACTGTCCGCTATGTGTCAGCGTGACACTAGCCTGCTTGCAGCAGCTGAGTCAGTGTTTATGCAGGCATTGGGTGACCCTAACCAGGCCGTGCGGCTATATGCGCTAGACCAGTTACAAATATTAGGTACTGACACTAGCCTGCTTGCCAATGAGTGTCTGGAAACCGGCCATAATGATCTGGGGGTAAAAGCCCTGGAAATGCTGACCGAAGGGGAAAGCCTGAAGCAAGGCCAGGCCATTCTGCAACAGGCAATGGTGAGCCGTACTGATGACCTGGCACTGGAAGCCGCTAAGTTACTACTGAAAACCAGTAACCCCATCACCGTGGCCAAACCTGCCCTGGATGCAGTGGACAGAACCGTCCGGCTAAGAGCCATCGACTGGCTGGCTGATGACTATGACAACCCAAAAGCCCAGACGCTGCTGCATAAAGCACTGAACTCCCGCCACCCAGAAGTACAAGAAAGCAGCACTTATGCCCTGGCAGTTAAGAAAGATACCAAAGCCTTTGATGCACTCGTTACCCTGCTAAGTAACCTGCTACTTGATCACTCAGCCAGAGGCTTTAGCCGTGAACAGCGCCGGGCAATTCAAGCCCTGGTTAAGTTAGGTGACCCCAAAGGAGCCAATGCACTACTCGACCTGATTGAGCAGCTAGAGCCATTGGCTAACACCACTAGCGAGCAAATCAGCACCCTGTTTGAAGCAGCTGGTAACTTTCGAGAAACCACTGTTGCTTCCAGGCTGCTAACCATGATGGATAAGCCGGGATGGCAGCAAGGGGCTTACTTGGCCTTACTCAGCATCAGTGGCTACGACCAGCCTATTGAAGACCCTGAAGATGAAAAGGTCGATAAAAGCTGGCTTGAGCAGCAACACCCCCGCCATGATCAGCTACTGAAGCAGCTGCTAGAGCGTTGTGTTGAGTTAGGCAAAGTTAACCTGATACTGGGCTTGATTGATGCCGCACGCTGGTCTCCCACAGATGCAGTAAACGATGTGTTAGCCACCTTGACTCACCATGCTGACAATGAGGTAAGAGAACTCAGTGTCTATGCCCTTGGCTGGCGGATCAGAAAACGTAACGGCCCTAGTACTGGCGTCGTTAACGCCCTTACCCATCAACACCCTATCACTCAGTTTTGGGCAGCTTACTGCTTGGCCCTAGCTGGTAATGCCCAAGGTATCAGCATCTTGTTGGCTGGGGTCGACACCCTGGCTGACTTAAAACTGCGTCAATATGCGGTGCAAGCATTAGGCAAACTGGGTGATGAGCGTGCCTTGGATACCCTTTTACGACTGGCAAAAGATGACGAGCATGCTCTACAAGAAGTGGCTGCTGAAGCCATTGGTCACTTAGGCCAATCTGATCAGGCTGAAACCATATTTGAGCTGTTGCAGCGCTTTGTCACCAGTGATCGTTGGGGCTTGGTGATTAATGGCCTGCATGGCTTGCGTTACTTTGATACCCATGCTGGCTGGCAGCTAGTCCGAGAAAAAGCCGTAGATGCTTACTTCTTTGGCCGGGAAACTGCCCTGGAAGTACTGGGCTATAACAATGACCCAGCCACCCAAGACCTGTTATTGGCGGTACTGGCAGAAGACGGTGCTAATTACTATGGCTGGGGAGCAATAGCCCTAAACAGTGCCAGACGATTATTTGGGGGTGACGCCTTAGCACCTGATTATGCCTTTTTAAGTTGTGGGGCTGAGGCTTACCGAACAGATGATGACTTCAGCCGTTCATTACAGCGGGTTTGCCAGACTGGCGAAGCCAAAGAAATATTTCGTATTCTGCCTGACTGCGCTAATGGCGTTCGTACTCAACTGGCCATGAGCTTGCTAAACCGAGAGCCATTGCCCCTCAAAGAGGCCACTACCGCTCTGAGCAGTCCTCATATGGAAACCGTGGAAGTAGCCGCAACCTTAATGGGCTACAGCAGTGCTACAGCCAAGGCTGGCATAAAAGCTATCGAAGCCGCACTGGCTAACTGGGCCACTCAATGGGCTGAAATGAGAGAGTTAGAACGTAAAGGCATGAGCCATTACCACGCTGATGAAAGCGAAAACCTCTCTCGAACCCTGCAACGGCTGGTATGGGTAGCGGGTGTAGCAGACTGTAGCGCTGATAGCTTGCTGAGTTTAGCCAATGCTCATCAGGATGACCCTGCCTTCAGTGATATTCGGTTTGCGGTTTACACAGCGCTGGCAACCATCAAGCCCACCAGCGCTATTCAATCTTTAATGGCGGAAGCGATCTTCCATACCGATAGCCGCATCCGTAGCTTGGCAGCCGCTGTTATCAACAACACAAAAGCAACTCCCGTTGAAGCTTTGGCAGCTCAGGCAGTCAGTGATCGGCTGGTTTATCAGCAGCTTACCCAACGGTTCGACGCTAAATCACTGAATGAAGCCAACCTATCAAATGCTCACTTACAAGGGATCGTGCTTCCCCAAGTGGTTAACAGCCAAAATACTGATGCCTTACTGGCAACCACACTAAATAGCGAGCTGGCTGAAAACACTCGCTTAGGGGCTATTGAAGCACTGGCACAGGTCGCCAGCACGAAGGGGGAGTCAGCCTTGGTTAAGGTAGCAACCAATGAGTCGCTGGATGAGGACTTACGCAAAATGGCATGGCGTTGTTTGCGTCGATCTAAGCGGGTAAGGGCAGCAGGAAAAAATTATGAGTAATGATAAAACAACAACGGAAGCGGAAAGCAGCCCTTCCCATACTGAAATAGCCATTGAGTATACAGGGCAAAGCCAGGTCACCACTAAAGACGCTAGTGCTGAGCTAAGCCTGTTTGGCAATATCAAGCGTGATCCAGTAAGTCTGGTGGGCAAAGTTAAGCAACCCATGGCCCTGCGAGAGGCACTTGCTACGCTGTATGCCATCGTTGGTAGTGATTATCGCTACAAACCTAAGGATCGTACGGCGTATCAAGCCTATCGGCGGATGCGTAATGAGTCAGCTAACAAGAATGCCTGGCAAGCCCAGCAAGACTATTTTAGTTGGCTGCTACGTAACGACCCACTAGCCTTTCTGATTTTAGATCCGGTCATCAGTGTGCAGCCAGATCAGCTAATGTTGGAAGTGTTTTCCAAAGATGAAGGCACCTATGCCAATCTGGCCATAGATCTATCTGCCCTGGAGTTGGAAGGCACGCCTACTTGTGGCACCACCAATATCGATTTTAGTGAAGCCCTGAATGACAGCATTCAGCAATTCCGCAGCTATCGAGATGCCACCCTGCGAGTGGGTCAGGCAACTGTTGCCGTAGAGGTTGAAGGGGACAACACTCTAGAAAAGCAAATTAAGGTGCCAGACTCCTGGTTACGAGGCTTTCTCCAAGTACAATCTGCCGCTATGTTGCCCAGTGACAGCTTTAGCCTGGCTCCAATGGACCTGTATAACTGCCTGCGTCAGCTACGCATGAATGCAGATGTAAAAGGCAAACGTCGTGGCTTACGAGTTGAGTTAGTCCCAGGGGAAGCCCCCCGATTAGTGTTAGAGCCCTGGGAAACCGTGATTGAATCCAGTGCAGGCATTTATCAGGGCAAACAGGCCAAAGTGGTTCGATTATGGGGGCGACGTCGGTTGATGTTATTGAAGCGACTACTGCCCTTTATTGAGTCGGTGGATGTGCATATTGCCGGTAGCGGCCTGCCCTGCTTTTGGGTATTACATTGTGGGCCAATGACATTAACCCTGGGATTAACGGGGTTTACTGCCAATGACTGGTCTCAGGCGTGTACTTTTGATTTACTGCTACCCAGAGCATCAGCTACTGATAAAAATGATGCAGGCAATAAAGCGCTGAAAAAAATCATTCAGCACCTCAGTAACAGCTGGTTTGCCAGCCGGGACACTATCGCCACTACAACAAAATTAAAGCAATCAGAGCTCATTGCAGCCTTACAACTTGGCTGCCAACATGGACAACTGATGTATGATATTGCCCACCAGGTTTATCGACTGCGCCCACTGACTAATACGCCATTAGACCTATCGCGATTGGAATTTCGCAACCAGCGGGAACGGAAGGCCCATGATTTATTAGCAAGAAAAAATGCTATCACCATTAGCAGTGAAAACCGTATTTATGGCACTGGTACAGAAATAACGGGCAAAGTAGAAGTTAACGAAGACAAGCGGGATTATCGCCCCCAATTTTTAATGTCGGAAGAAGGCTTTGTTTCAAAAGCAGAATGCAGTTGCAGTCTATTTCGCAAGCAAGGGTTAAAAGCCGGTCCCTGCGAACATTTAATTGCCTTACGACTAGCCTTTGCCAAACGGGAAATACAGCGTAAAAACAACAGTAAATCGCGCAATACGGTTACCATGGAAACCCGTACTTATAGCCGCCGAGATAAACAAGGGGAGCATGTGTATCAGCTATCTCTGGATCATAAACGGGTTAATTGCCGATGGGGACGGGCTGGGTCAAATTTGCGATTACAACGTTTTCAATTTAATTCCGTAGCCATGGCCCGAGCGGATTATTTATCGCGAATCGATAAGCTCATAAGTAAAGGCTATTTAGACGCATCTGCCGAATAATACCCTTTTTGAATGCTTTTTATGCTTTGGGTAAAAAGAATTAATAGTGAAAAAATATGACTCAAAAAATAAATCAGTTATGGAATGCTATCGAAAAAGCCGGCAGCATGAATGCTTATATCGATAGCCAATTACGAGAACACGGTTTTTTAGTTAAACGTCGTGATACCGATAATATGTCTAAGCGTGAATTAGACCGGTATAAAAAAGAACTAAAAGCAGAGGCCGCTGAAAAAAGGCGTTTAAAGAAAGTGGCCTGGCAAGCCTATAAAGCCAATCATATTGTGCATTTAGGTGATGGTGTTTATTGGAATGATCATGACAATTTTGATCGCTGGGATTTAAATAACGCAGAAGAACGTGCGGCTGAAAATGAATTACCAACATTAGACAAACCACAACAGTTAGCCCAGGCACTGGGTATTACCATCCCCCAGTTACGCTGGCTGGCTTTTCATCGAGATGCCGCAACTGAATTACATTATCGTCGCTTTACTATCCCCAAAAAAGACGGCAGTGATCGTGCTATCTGGGCACCTAAAACCTTGCTAAAACGAGCGCAATATTGGATTAATGACAATATCACCCGTCAGTTAGTCGTACATGGCGCGGCGCATGGGTTTATCGCGGGACGTTCTATTTTAAGTAATGCTGAGGTGCATACCAACGCAAAAATTGTGCTAAAAATGGATCTGAAAAACTTTTTCCCCACTATTACTTTAAAACGAGTAAAAGGCTTATTCCGCAAAGCAGGCTACCGCGAGCAAATTGCCACTTTATTGGCTTTATTAGTCACAGAAGCCCCAAGGGAAGTCGTTGAAGATCAAAACAAAACCTACTTTGTTTCAATGGGGCCACGCTGTTTGCCCCAAGGCGCTCCAACCAGCCCAATGATCACCAATGCATTATGTTTAAAGCTTGACCGACGGTTAACCGGCTTAGCTGAAAAGTTTGGCTGGCGCTATACCCGATATGCAGACGACTTAACTTTTAGCCTTCCTGATGGCAAAGATAAAGAACCAAACTTAGGCAAGCTGATGCATGTAATCAAACAAATCGTCAAAGATGAAGGCTTTATCATTCACCCTGAAAAAACCCGAATCACTCGTAAAGGTGGACGACAAAAAGTCACAGGCTTGGTCGTGAACGGCAAAGAAACGCCACGTGTACCCCAAAAAACCAAGCGGGAATTACGGGCCGCAATTCATAATCTTAAAAACGGCAAACCACTACGGGAAGGCGAGACCCTAGCGCACCTTGAAGGGCTGGCCGCATTTATTTGCATGACAGAGCCAGCGTTAGGACATAAAATGTTGGCTCAGTTAAAAGATATAACCAACGCTTTGTAAATATACTCTTCGCGAATGATTATTAGGCTTTGTTACCATCGCTCTTCACCCCAGTCATTTAGCTTATCTAAACTCCTGGGGCTTCATCACTTGGTGGCCTCGCCTAGATAACCCTTCGCTTTGAGTATATACCACTTACTTTTGCATCTAAAAATGATCCGTAATAGGTATATGCCTCAAAATATTCAACAAACTTTTTGCCTACTTAAATCTGAAGCTCACTTGCTAGGAAAGCAAAGCTATATTAAATCACGGATTGAACAGAGCGGCTTTACCATCACCGAAAAATGGTCAGTTCGACTGACTTTCGGTGATGTTTTCCGTATGTATCAAGGCTGGGTACCCCGCATTGCCACGGTATTACGCCTTCCTCCCCTGTTTAAACTCGACATGTACCTGCTAGAAGGCCAAGACGCTATGCTACATACCTATGACTACTTTGATGTATTTGATGAGTGAAATATTTCACCTGATGCTAGCCCTTGAAAAGGAGGAAAATAGCGCTTAACAAATTCTAAGCAGGAAAACTCAACACTTAAACCATGAACAAACAATACTATAACTTACTTACTGAAGTCGGTAAGGCAAAACTCACCAACGCCACTTTAATGGGTGGCAAACTCAAACTCACTAAAATTAAAGTGGGTGACGGCGGTGCTGATGAAGGTAAAGAAACTTTCCCTAACGAATCAGCTACCAGCCTGATTAGAGAACGCTGGACGGGTAATTTAACCAACCTCTCCGTTGACCCATACAATAAAAATTGGGTAATTGCAGAAGCCTTAATTCCTGTGGATGTCGGTGGTTTTTATGTAACCGAATTTGGTTTGTATGATGATGAAGGCGACCTGATTTGTATTGGCAAATACCCCAGCACCTATAAACCATTAATTCCACAAAGCAGTGGTACATCCAACAGTCTTTACCTAAAGGTTATTTTACAAATTGCGAATGCCAGCAATGTTGAATTAAAAGTAGATTTATCGATTGCAATGGCATCACGGGAATATGTAGATGACAACTTTGTAAATAAATCTGGCGGTATTTTTAGCGGCGATATCGGAGTAACCGGTGAAATTTATGCAGGGGAAAATCACGATAAGCAAGTGTATCATGAAGGACATAAACCAACCAAAGTGGATGTAGGACTGGGTAATTTACCTAATGCGAAATCTGATGCCATTAGTGATAATAGCTCAGATAAATTGGCTACGGCTAAAGCGGTGAAGAAAGTTTATGATAGGGTTTCACAGCACTTAGCAGCACCAGATCCTCATCAGCAGTACCTTAAAATTACAGACTCAACTTCAAATGAAGAAATAAATAGCAGTGAAGCTGATAATAAGTATGTTACTCCTAAGAAACTACGCTTTGGATTTAAATGCTCCTTAAAAGAAAATGGCTATATTGCATTTCCATCATGGCTAGGTGGGATAATTTTACAGTGGGGAAAGGTAAATTTTATTGGCCCACCAGGTTCAACTAATTCAAACAAAGTATCTGTTACAGGAAGTTTTACTATGCCTTTTCCAAAGTCTATATTTGCTGCTGTTGCTACAGGAATCAATAACGACCTTCCCACAGAAGGTGAAGAGTTAAACATAGCTATAAGAGGAGTGAGTAATGAGTCGTTTGATTTTCTTGCAACCCGTGTAACAGGTTCAAATAGCAGCGCCAATGAAAAGGCTGCATTGATGTATCTTGCTGTTGGGCACTAGAATAGTTCTTCAATTAAAAAGGTTTCATAGAAGATCACTCGCTTTGAACTATAAAAAAATAAACTTAATGGCTTTTTGATAATTTTCATACTAAAATAACCGCTTATCTAAGCCAACTAAAGCTATCAATACACTATGAAAATCAACATCATCCCACTCCTTTTTATTATTTTACTCTTGCCTGCTTGTGACTCTATTGACCCCAAAGATAATACAAAGGCAAGAGAGGCTTTAGTAGGTACATGGAAAGGAAATGGTGATTATGATGTTGAAAACTCAGGTACCGAAGATTACTGGAAAGCGACTCGATACGCTGATGGGCAATATGACTTAGAAATACTAACCTTAGACCCTAATAAAAAAACCTACGAGTACTACAAAGAAAAAGGTCAGTGGCAGGTGAATGATGGGTATTATACTGAAGTTTCTACTGATAATGATGAAACTAAGTATATTATTCTTGATCTTTCAAGCAAGAGATTCGATTATAATGATGCCTCTGAAACTGATCATAGCTATTATATCCAAGAGAATCGAGTTAAAAGCTCGTATAGTCTAAGAAAACCACCTAGTGGTTATACAGAAAAATAGCTTTATTATTCACAAACCAAGCCTTGGCACTCCCAAGGCTTAATACCTTATATAACCGTCACACTCTTCGCTAGATTTCTCGGCTTATCCGGATTATGCCCTCTTTGAATAGCCAAATAATAAGCAAGTAATTGACAGGGAATAATATGAGTAATAAGGCTTGCTGAATTATCCGTCACAGGAAGTTTAAGCATATAATCAAATAACTCATTTGGTTGTTGGCTAATACCGATGATCATGCCGCCACGAGCTTTTACTTCTGAGGCGATTGCTGTCATATAGGTAGCATTGGTTTCATCCATAAAACAAATAACTGGGGTACCTTTTTCGATTAGCGCTATTACGCCATGTTTTAATTCACCGGCGGGAAATGCCTCTGCATGGATATAACTGGCTTCTTTTATATTTAATGCACCAATTTTACCTGCACCAATAAAATGGCGGTTGCCTAACAAGTAAACATTATCGCCAGTTATCTTTTGAGCCAGGCTTTCTATAATTTGTAGGTTTTCATCGTTAAAATAGTGGCTTAGTTGATGAATAAGTTGCTCAATTTCGACTTTAGCCGATTCATACTGATGAATAACTGTTTTAGCTAGTAAATAACCAAAAGTTAACTGAGAAGTACTGCTTTTGGTGGAAAGTACACACACTTCAGGACCTGCATAGCTTAAAAATGCAAAGTCAGATAGCCGTGACAACATGGCTCCCGGCATATTCACGACACTGGCAACCAGTGCTCTTTTACGTTTGGCTTGCTCGATAAAATTTAATGTATCAGCCGTTTCGCCACTTTGACTGATTGCTATGAGTACATCATTAGGTTCTATTGATGCCAAATAACTTTCAGATTCATAAGCCGGTATAGGCGTGGCAAAAATACCCGCTATTTCCCGTAGCATTGCAGCAATTTGCTCCCCAATAAAAAATGCTGCACCGGCCCCTGTGATAAATACATTGTTGGCATTATTGATAGCTTTGATCATTGCTTCCAGCTGTTGACGCTCAACCGCTGCAGCTCTTGGAATAGTTTCCCACTGCTGTTGGATTTCTTTGATCATGAAATGGGAAAAACCTTCACGGGAATGCTCCAGCTCCTGACGTTCAAGTATTTGCCAATCAGGCTCAACTGATTTATTTGTATGTAAATCGATGAGTTGCACCCTATTTTGTTCACAACAAATCATTTGCAAGTCATTAACTAGTAAACAGGTATGGGTATGTTGTGCAAAGGAGTAATAATCTGACGCAAGAAACAGCTCATCATAACTGTCGGCGGTTATATTATTTGGCTTTATCCCTGCAATTAAAGGTGAACCATTACGTATGCCAATTAACAATTGAAGTTCAGCACAAATCAATACTAGGGTGTTTCTTCCCTCTAGTTTTTTAAAGACTTGACTGATAGCTGTTTGATAATCCTTTGGGGTAAGCCTGCTTTCTTTTTGAATTTCATCTTTCAGTTGTAGCTGGTTTAACTCGTTTTCAATCAAACGAACAATGACTTCCGTATCGGTTTCACTTACAAATTTAACTTCTTGTAAAACAAGCTGGGTCTTTAGTGCCTGATAATTTTCGACGATACCGTTATGAACCAGAGAAAATTGCTTAGAACTAGACACATGGGGATGACAGTTTGTAATGTTTACCGCACCATGAGTAGCCCAACGAGTGTGGCCAAGTGCCATGGCTCCTTTCACATCAATAGGCGTAATATCCGCTGTTTGGAGTGGATCAAGTGTTTTATACACTTCGATACTGTTCTGTATTGGGATTGCTAATCCCCAGGAGTCATACCCTCTATACTCCAAACGCTGCAAGCCTTGAACAACTGTCGTCACTGCATTGTTTTTACCAATATAAGCAAATATACCGCACATTGTTTGTCATTCCTCTACTGACATTATCGTTTTAATGAATGGCTAGCCTATTGATAGTGCAGCATATATAAAGCATACTTGGGTGAATAGACTAGTTGTCAGCAGAAATTTGACAAATGAATATAAAACAGGTGCTAGCCCAGTTAGATTTAGAGCCTCGAGAGGTTGATGTTTACTGTGCCTTATTGACCCTTGGCACAGCCTCTATCAGGGATATTGCGGAAAAGTCAGGCGTCAACCGTGGTACAACCCATGAGATTCTTAAACATTTATTAAAACGTGGTTTAGTCAGTTTTTATCCTAAGGGTAAACGCCGTCACTTTTGTGCCGAGCCACCTGATAAGCTATTAGAGTTGGCGACTGAAAAACAGGAAAGACTACAGTCAGCAACACGACACCTAACAACTGATATTATTCCAGATTTAAATCGACTCAGATCTGAAACCGGTTCACCCCAAGTAAAATACTATGAAGGAGATGAAGGAATAGAAAAAGTATTAAAAGACATTTTAAATACGGCTGAAAATAGTGAATCAAAAACTTATGACGTTTACTCTTCTAAAGCCATCCGAAAATATCTTTATCGACCTTTCCCTAATTACACGCTACAACGGGTAAAGCGTAATATTCGTGTTCGAGCTATTGCGATTGGCAAAGGTGGCGAAGAGGCACCTCTCTCAGAACGGAAGTGGATTGACGATGGCAATAATGGCGGACAAGCCAGTTATGTAGCCATTTATCCGCCCAAGTGTGCCATGATTTCTTTACAAGAAGGGAATTATCCAACTGCGGTTGTTATTGAATCTGCAGCCATTAGCCAGGCATTGCAGTTATCATTTAGTACGCTTTGGCAGTTATTATAAAAATATATTTTTATAATATGTAGAATCAAGACTTTGGTGCAATTAAGGCTCATAAAGCACCAGCACAAGCTGAAGCAATAGCTACTAGAATTTGTGGTATTTCCATTAGAAGCTAACCACACGCTACCAATCAGCCCAATAAATACACCACTAGAAAGTGCATATACTGCTGTTCGGTAAACATGCCGATCTTTTTCTAAAGGCTCAGGCCTTTTTAATGGAACCGGAGGTGGCGGTGTATTACTGTTTTCGCTACTTCCCCAGTTTTCATAATCTAAGCTTTCCGTTTCACTTTCCATTAACATCCTTTTTAAGTTGGCATTGACATGGTTACCTATACTCCTGTAAACAATAGCTTATGGGTTTCCCCCGACTTGTCTTTGATGTATATCTCTGCTCCCTGCTCAATTTGGCTAGCCAACATTGCTGCCAGGAAAAGCGAATAAGAAACGGCGCCCGCTTTACTTCGGGCATGGATAATACGCTGTAGCTCAGTGGTATTGATTAAGGATTTAATAGTACCCAGTCAGCCACATCAGGATTAATAAATTTTGACTCTAGATAGGCTCGTTCGATTTCTTTATTTTTTCTTAAAATAGCTATTCCTTTATTCAAGTGCGCATAGATTTTATCTGCATTCTTTGATTTTTTCGATACGACAAAACTACGCTCACCCAATAGTTTGACTTTAATGCCTTTTACTGGCACAAGGTTTATATCTTTTAATTTTTGCACTTTATGTTGAGTCTGACTAAACTCAAATAGCGTAAAATCAGCCCTATTGTTATTGATTAACTTATACATAGATTCCAAACCATTGGTTTCATAAAGTGTATCTAGCCCAAAGCTTTCCATAGTATTCCAGTCGATAACCCAATTTTTTATCATCACCCCTTTAAATTTTTTCAACTCATCTAGGGATTTGACATTAGCTAATCGGGTATTGCCTGCCTTAACATAGACACCCTTAATAAATCCTCCTATTGGAATAATTGGCTCTGTCTTATAAAGTACAGATTCGTCAATTTCGTTTTTCCAGATCGTTTCTGCCGGAATGTTTTCTCTGCCTCTTTTTACTTCTGCTAGCATTCTGGAATAGTTTGGGTAAAGGGTAAGCTGAAGATTAAACTTAAGATCACTCTCATATAATGCTCGACAAATTAACATTAAATCAACCGTCGCTCGATTAGCAAACTCCGAGTGATAGGTTTTTAACATTTTACAGGGAACAGCTGTGTTCCAATGTTGAAAGTTCTCATACACATACTCAGGTGCAGCTATCTTTACTTTAATTATTTCTCCAGCAATACTACGTGAAGACAATAATAAGTTACAAATAGTAACAGTAACTAGTAGAAATGATTTCTGTGCCATTTTTTAACTATACCTTTTAACTACACCCAGCAATATGTCTTCTTCTGAGTGTAGTCAAGCATACAGAAAGTATTATATTTTGGTGGCGTGTTTTTCAAAGTATATTATTGGTTTATCAGTCAGTAACTGGCACCCAGCCTTAGCTGCTTGTTTAGTCAGTACCTGCAATATTCGCTCACCCACTCCCCGGCCTTGATTTGGCAACCCAACACACAGCAGCTCTACATTCCACTCTATAACTGCATGGCTTATTAATACCCAACCAATCAGGCGACTATTAAAACGAGCCCCGTATAAGTTGAAAACAGCTTTATCTATCCCCAACCAAAATTGCTCAAATGTAGAAGGTAAGTCCGAAGTAGAAATAAGTGTACTTGCCACGATTTGCTGATAGCTTTTATCTATATCCTGGTAATCTTGCTCACTAATGTTAGTCAATACTTCTACAGTTACTGGCACTTTGCCTACTCCTCTCCAACCAAACAGGGGAAGTATACCCTAAAATTCATTCACGAAGAGTATATATTGACCTGTCTATAGCTTTATACCTTAAGGTGAGGTTTTTACACCCAAGATGGAATGTGATATGCCACTTTCAGACCAAGACTTTATAGAACAATTTGAGCAACAAACCTTACCTACAGAATATTTCAACCATGTAGGTCACCTTCGCTTGGCCTGGTTGTATCTACAGCAATATGAACTGAATGCTGCTATTAACAAAACCACTACAGGCATTCAGGCTTATGCTAATCACTTAGGGGTTAAGGATAAATTTCATCATACAATTACAGAGGCATTGGTCCATATCATCCACCATCGTACTTTAGCAATTGTTGATAGCAACTTTTCTGATTTTTTGTTAGCCAATCAGGATTTAGTGAATAATGCTAAGGATGTGCTTGGCCAATATTACTCAGCATCAGTTTTATTTTCTGCAGAAGCTAAAAAACTGTTTGTTGAGCCTGATAAACTTGCTTTTAACAACAGACAGTCAGAAATAAGCTAAAGGATTCCTCTAAAACTATGTTCACTATTGGTCAACTTTGTAAGCAATTTAATTTGTCTCGCAGTACTTTGTTGTACTATGACAAAATAGGCCTGCTAAAACCTTCCGCCCGTAGTGAAGCTAATTATCGCTTATATACTGAAGCTGATAAAAAGAAAATGGAGTTAATCAACACCTACCGTCAAACAGGTTTATCTCTGGAAGAGATCACTCAAATTGTAGATAGCGATGAAAGCAAAAGCTGCTCGATTTTAGAGCAGCGCCTACTACAACTCAACAAAGAAATTAATCAATTACGTCAGCAGCAACAGGTAATAATACAACTTATTGAACAACAATCTTTACACGCAAAATCCCGTAACATCAACAAAGAACAGTGGGTTCAATTACTAAGGGCCACAGGGTTAACTGATGCAGACATGACCCGCTGGCACATTGAATTTGAAAAGGCGATGCCAGAAGGCCATCAGGATTTTTTAGAATGTTTAGGTATTGATGAAAAAGAAATAAAAGCTATCCGTGCCTGGTCAAGACAAGGTGATAGCCTTCCTGAGTAACTTTTATATTAGTGATCCATTTTATCCTTAAACTGTCGAATATCCCGCCGCTGCTTTTTGGTTGGGCGTTTATCTGGTGACAACTGACTGGCATACACCGACTTTCGTTCAGCCACTTTGGCTTCTCGCTTGCTGATACTCTCAGCTGTTTCTTCATATAACAGTTGCGCTTCTGGTGCTCCACGACGCTGCTCAGATAATGCCTTGATGATAATAATACGCTCATCCCAACCCTGACGAATCGTTAATTGATCACCAACCTGTGGCTCTTTGCTGGGTTTGGTCCGTATGCCATTATAATGAACCTTTCCTCCCTCAATAGCTTCTTTAGCTAAGTTTCGGGTTTTAAAAAAGCGTGCTGCCCATAGCCATTTATCTAAACGAACTTTATCGCTTCCTTGACTGTTTTTTGCCATTAATAAATAACCTCTCTTATACAGGCAATAAGTCATGATAATTTGTTACTGCCTCAAACTCTTCAGTATCTCTTAATTCTTTCGTACTATCTGGCTGCTTTATTGCTAGCAGGTGTTTAACACCATATTCTTTTGCTGATCTTAAAATAGGTAAGCTATCATCAATAAAAAGTGTACGCCCACCATCAAACGCTATACGCTCACTCAACCCCTGCCAAAACAGTTGTTCCTCTTTTGGGTAGCCAAACTCATGGGAACTAATTAGCAAGTCAAAGTATTGGGCTAACTCAACCCTTTCCAGCTTTAACGATAAACTATCTTGGTGAGCATTGGTAATCAGCACTACCTGTTTATTTGATTGATGAAGTGCTCGCAAAAACTCATCCGCACCGGGGCGAAGGGTAATTAAGTGTTTTATTTCCTGCTTAAGCTCAACCATATTCAAGTCTAGCTCTTGATTCCAATAGTCAAGACAATACCACTCAAGCTTACCCATCATTTGCTCAAATTTAGGATAAATATGGTGTTTTGCTTCATCAATTGACAACTGGTGCTTCTCAGCATATTTAACAGGCACATGCTCCAGCCAAAAATGATTATCAAAATGTAAGTCCAATAAGGTGCCGTCCATATCGAGAAGCACTGTATCAATTTGTTGCCAATCCAACATACTATCCCCTTTTGACATACTGTACCCTTTTGAGTTGATGCGCCCATTTGAGTTGAAGTAAGCAAGGAGTATGATAGCTTGTTTAAAAGGGGAAAAAAATGAAAACCAAGCCAACCATATTAGATCAAAAAATAGTCGCCGAAAGCCGTCTATTTCGTATTGAACAAATGGCCTTACGTTTTAGTAATGGTGCCGAACGAGTTTATGAGCGGCTAGCCCCACGAGGCACTGGCCATCAGGCAGTGATGGTAATTCCATTAGTCAATGATAATGAAGTGGTATTAGTTCAAGAGTATGCAGCAGGCACTAACCAGTATGAGTGGTCTTTACCAAAAGGGCTGGTAGAGCCAGGAGAAGACCTCTTAGCTGGCGCAAACCGAGAGTTGCAGGAAGAAGCAGGCTTAGCAGCTCGACAGCTAAAAGAGCTGACTGAGTTTAGTCTTTCACCCAATTATATGTCTCATAAAATGAAGGTGGTTCTGGCTCAAGACCTTTACCCTTCTCGACTGCCAGGTGATGAACCTGAACTACTGGACACTTGCCGGCTCCCTCTAGAGCAGTTATACGAATGGACAACTCGTACGGATTTTACCGAAGCAAGAGCAATTGCTGCGTTATTTTATTTAAAAGAGTTTTTAGCAAAAAGCTAAATGCTCTAACTCAATTTGTTAGTCAAAGTGAATGGCTTGTTACTTTTCGCAAAGGATAAATTATGAAACTTCTGATTGAGCCTTTACTTTTAATCTGCCAACAAGCAGGTAAAGCTATCATGGATGTTTACCAGCAACCTGACTTTCAGCAGTGGCAGAAACAAGATCAGTCGCCCGTCACTGCTGCAGACTATGCATCCCACCAGATTATTATTCAAGGCTTACAACAACTTGCTGATCAATACCCCATATTATCTGAAGAGTCTGCAACCATCCCCTTTAACCAAAGGCAGCAATGGTCACGCTATTGGTTGGTTGACCCCCTGGATGGCACTAAAGAGTTTATTAAGCACAATGATGAGTTCACCATTAATATTGCTCTCATTGAAGATCACCGCCCCATATTGGGAATGCTCTATGTTCCAGTTACCGGTGAATGTTATGCCGGTGGAGAGAATCTACCTCCTATGCATTGGACCCCTGAAAATCTCTCTTGGCAGCCACTTACTACCTATTCTCAGGATAGCCAAACCCTTTCTATTTTAATGAGCCGAAGTCATCTATCTGCAAAAGATCAACAACTATTGGATAACTTAAAACAAGAATTCTCCGTGAACGTGGTTCATGCAGGTAGTGCCATAAAATTTTCTTGGTTAGTCACTGGCAAAGCAAACTTATACTGTCGTTTTACACCAACCTCCGAGTGGGATACTGCCGCAGGCCAAGCAATAGTTGAGTCAGCAGGTGGCATCATGCTTTCCTCCTCAGGCCAGCCCTTTACCTATAACCAACAAGAGTCTCTGATTAATGGGCCTTTCCTGGTTACTACCCTAACAGGCTCTAGCTTTGAAGTTCTCAATAAGATTTTCCAACAAGCCATTTAACCAGATTAATTGTTGCTATTATTGTAGATAAGTCAGTCTTATTACTTTGAAATAACAGTGCCCTATAAAGTCATTGCCTTATTAATCTACTGTTTATTTGCTACCAGCAGTTTAAGCTATAGCGCTCCATTCAAAATTGCTACCTTCCACTTTCCACCCTATGAGTACACAACGGATGAAGGTATTACTGGTATCTCTGTTGATATAGTTAAAGCCGTTTTTAAAGAAATGGAAGTTGAATTTAAACTTATAGAGCTTCCTTGGTCGAGAGGGTTAAGAGCTATAAAAAAAGGAAATATAGATTGTTTTTTTGAAGTTTTATGGAAGCAAGAAAGAGAAGCTTATATGGATTACGCCAAAGAAGTGCTAATGCCGGAAACAGCCTCTTTTTTTGTGTTGGCCAAGTCATCTATTCAGTTCACAAGAGGCTTTTCATCACTAGCTCAATACAAAATAGGTATGCGACAAGACTTTAGCTATGGCTCAAGTTTTGATAAGTCAGTTGACAGTAACCAGTTTAAAATCATCATTAAACGAACTAAAAATGAAGATTTATTACGTATGCTAAATACTGGAGAAATAGATTTATTAATCGGTGATAAATATGGCATCTTATATCTTTACCAACGTACTTTTATCAGGCATAAACACGCTATCAAGCGCCTTAAACCCGATGTAGAAGATACGCCCAGTTATATGGTATTTACCAAACAGCACGATTTATCCGCGCTTCGTGATCAATTTACCAAAGCACTACGCCAGTTTAAAGCAGATGGCCGTTATCAGCGGATTATCAATCGATGGGAAAAAATTCTTCAGCAAAATATAATAGAGAACACACCGCCTTAGTCTTTAGCATCCTCCTTCAATAATTGACACACAATCAAACATACTCACAACACTACATAGATGTTGACCTGCACTCAAGTGACTGGCAACTGTGTGATGTCACTAATCAACCAGCTATTGCTTCTACAACAGTTTTTAAGTAGTTTGAATCTGTAAGCGAAACACTGCTTACCAAGCTTTTACTTGATTAAAAACGACTGAATAGTCGAAAAATAAATAAAAATGGCTTAACCAAAATTACCATTAGGAGAGTAGACCCTGTGAAACTAAACACAATACCTAAATTAATAGCAACGGCTATAACTACAGTAGTTATCACAGCAGGGGCTGGACTTAGCTTCCCCTCAATAGCAGCAGAAGTACCAGCAGGTGTCGAGCTTGCAAAAAACCAAACACTCATTCGAGGTATTGGTGCTGAGCCTGGCTCATTAGACCCGCAAAAAGTAGCCGGTAGTCCTGGCGGATATGTTGTAAGGGACTTATTTGAAGGATTAATGACAGAAGACAGATATGGTAAAGTAATACCTGGTCAAGCAGAGTCCTGGACAGTCAGCAAAGATAAATTAGTCTACACTTTTAAGCTACGTGACAGTGCGAAATGGTCAAATGGTGATCCAGTAACCACTTATGACTTTGTGTTTGCGTTCCGTCGAGCAGTCGATCCAAAGCTAGCTTCCAATTATGCCTGGTATATAGAGTTAATGGGTGTAAAAAATGCCTCCAAAGTGATTAAAGGTGAAGCCAAACCTTTTGAGTTAGGGGTTAAAGCCATTGATCCTAAAACCCTCGAAATCACTTTAGCTAAACCACTTCCATATTTTATTAAAACTCTTGCTCACTACACAACATACCCCGTACACCAAAAAACGGTAGAAAAGTTTGGCGAAAAATGGACTCAACCTGAAAATATAGTAACTAATGGCCCATATAAATTAACCAAATGGATAGTTAACGAGCGTATGGAGTCAGTTAGAAATAAATATTATTGGAATAATAATAAAACTGTTATTGAACATGTTGCTTATCTGCCTATTGAGTCATCTAATTCTGAGCTCAACCGCTACAAAGCAGGTGAAATGCACTTAACTCACACTATACCTGAAGACCACTTTAAAGTTTTACAAAAAACCATTCCAGATGAAGTGAAAGTCCATGGGATGATCTCTACCTACTTTTATGTGTTTAACACCAAGAAAAAGCCTTTTGATGATGTCAGAGTAAGAAAAGCCTTAGCATTAGCAGTTGACCGAAGCATAATAACAGATAAATTACTCGGTATGGGGCAAATACCCACCTTCTCACTCACTCCTCCGTATGTGGACGGCTTTAAAGCACCAGAAAACCCTTACAATAAAATGACCCAAGCTGAACGAGTAAGAGAAGCTCAGAAACTCTTAACTGAAGCAGGAATAAATAAAGATAATCCATTAAAATTTGAAGTTTTATATAACACATTAGAGTCCCATAAAAAAATTGCACTTGCTGCCGCCTCTATGTGGAAAAAAAATCTAAAGCATGTCACTGTAGAGTTGGTTAATCAAGAATGGAAAACCTATCTAGAAAATAAAAGGCTAGGTAATTTCACCGTCGCCCGTTATGGCTGGATAGGTGATTATAATGAAGCATCTACTATGTTAAGTATACTAGGCACATCCAGTGGTATGAATGATGGAAAATATTCAAACCCTGAGTACGACAAGCTACTAGATATGGCTTCTATAGCTAAAGATCCAAATAAGTATTATCAGCAGGCTGAAGCGATTATCGCCAGAGACATGCCAATTATGCCCATATACTTCTATGTAAGTCATGTTTTACTTAAGCAAAATGTAGGTGGTTATGCTAATGCCAATCCCCTAGAAAACATATACTCAAAAAACCTTTATATTACTAAAAAATAACTATTCAACCCTTAAAGAAATGGATCTTCTTTAAGGGAAATAAAAAATACAATAAATATAATAAAAAATGAGGCCTACCCATGATAAGAAAATTCTTTCTTATTTTAACCACCTTTATCTTCTTTAACTTTTCGTTTAACTCCCTCTCTCAAGCAGCAGATGTTCCACAAGGGATTAAACTGGCTAAACAACAAATATTGTATAGGGGGAACGGGTCTGAGCCCACATCCCTAGACCCACATCATGTACAAAGCAATGTTGGGGGAAGTATCACAGGTGACTTATTTGAAGGCTTGGTTAGTCAGAATGAACATGGTGACATTATTCCAGCCGTTGCAACCCGCTGGAATATAGCAGATAGCAATAAAACCTTTACTTTTCACTTAAGAAAAAATGCAAAATGGTCTAATGGTGACTCTGTTACTGCCCATGATTTTGTTTATAGCCTCAAGCGAGCAGTAAACCCAGTAACAGCTTCAGAGTATGCCTGGTATTTAGAAATGGCAGATATTATTAATGCTAAAGAAATTTTGGCCGGCAGGAAGAAACCATATACACTAGCGGTAACTGCGTTAGATGATTATACCTTACAAATTAAACTAGCCAACCCCAAGCCCTACTTTATAAAAATGCTTTCCCATTACACTATGTTTCCAGTCCATCAAAAAACGGTAGAAAAATTTCAAGATAAGTGGACTCAACCAGGTAACATGGTCAGTAATGGTGCTTATCAGCTAACAAAGTGGGTAGTCAATGAACGGGTTGAGGCTGTGCGTAACCCATACTATTGGGACAACCAAAGCACAGTTATTAATAAAGTTGTTTTCTTACCTATCGAGTCTAACAATGCTGAGTTAAACCGCTATAAAGCAGGAGAACTCGACTTAACCAGTACTATTCCACCTGATTTTTTTCAACGTTTAAAAAAAGACTCTCCTAACGAGCTTAAAGTTAAACCTCACTTAGCTACATACTATTACGTTTTTAATACTAAACGTAAGCCATTTAATGATGTAAAGATTCGAAAAGCGCTCTCAATGGCGATTGATAGGAATATCATTGTTAATAAAGTACTAGGTGAAGGCCAACAAGTAGCTTTTGGCTTTACACCACCTACCATTAATGGTTTTATTAAACCTGATAATCCTTACGAAAAACTTTCTCAGCAAGAACGCTTAAAAATAGCGAAAAAGCTCTACCAAGAGGCAGGTTTTTCAAAGGATAAACCACTCTCTTTTGAACTAATTTATAATACTAGTGAAGGTCATAAAAAAATTGCTTTAGCTATTGCTTCCATGTGGAAAAAGCATTTAGGGGTTAAAGTGAGGATTAATAATCAAGAATGGAAGTCATTTCTAAGCACTACTCGACAAGGTAATTTTGATGTAGCCAGAGCTGCATGGATTGCAGATTATAACGAGGCCTCTTCTATGCTGGATGTAATGATCAGTAATCACGGCAACAACGATGGTAAATATAACAACCCAGAATATGACGAGTTAATGCTAAATGCAAAAAAAGCAAAAGACCCTTCACCATTCTATCAACAGGCTGAAGCAATTTTAGCGAAAGACATGCCTATTGCACCAATTTACCATTATGTAAGAGTGCGACTGGTTAAGCCCCATGTTGGAGGCTATATGAATAAAAACCCAACAGATCAATTGTATTCAAAAAATTTCTATATTCTGAAGCATTAGATTATTTGCAAGGGGGAATGTGGTGCCGGCACCAAGAGTCGAACTCGGGACCTACTGATTACAAGTCAGTTGCTCTACCAGCTGAGCTATACCGGCACTGCAGAAAAGAATGGTGATGATAGTTAATCGAAACACCTCTGTCAATATATCCTTCGTGAATAGCTTTTATGGATTATAGAGATACAATACAACGAAAAAAGCCTGCTTATAAAATAAGCAGGCTTTTAAAATCTTGCCATCCTTGATTCAAGTTCCCTTTGACTTAAAGCTTCCATCTAGTCCTATTATTCAGGACAGTCCTTGTATCTTCCTGATACTAATGGGCCTGAATTCCTTTCAGTATCCCATGGCTTTAATCCATTTGATTCCTTTGCTACGTCGCTGAATCTGATAGCCATTTTGCCTTTGCTTACTTACTTTGTCATTCAGCAAAGTAGCAAAGGTTTGTAGGATATTTGCCATACCGAGTTAAGTTATTCACCCATTGCGCGCTAAACAGCCAGAAAATTCCATATCCTCCGTGCATATCTAACGCGAAGGACTATTCAGGACTCGCTTGTTACTACTATGCGCTACCTAAGCCTAAGAGTGGCTCACGAAAGCTATATTACAAACAAAAAGCCCACTACATGAGTGGGCTTTTTGTTATCGTCCATGATGCTGGATTCCTTCCAGCTTTCCTTTTACCTCTTCCTTGAGGCTATGAGTATAAGCCATTCCTTACAAGCTAAGGTCTTCCTTGACCTTTGTGGTGCTTCCTTGCTTGGAACAGGCTTCAACATCGTTGTTATTATCAAGTATTATTGATTTTCTTGATAATAACACTAGCCATGATCTATAAGTGCTGTGCGATATCGACTATTTGTTAAGTGAAAATCAAGGGCATTTGCCTTTTCAAAGCCGTTTTTACTTGCCTCTATTTCTACTTTTTCTACTTTTTCTACTTTCAAGCAACTGAGCTTTTTGAGCTGGCTTAAAGCAAAAAGCCCACAAATAGTGGGCTTTTTGAGGTTCCATGTGTAGTCAACGTCCTGTTAACTGATAATCCTAAAACTTTGTGCAATTGCGTTAACTTCCTGTTCAGTTCTTCCGTTAACCTATTCCCTTTGCTTGATCCTACAAGCAAACTCCTACTTCCCTGATCTGATGAATTCCTTTAGCATCCTTAGCTTTAGACCATCAACGCGATTCCTTTGCGTCAATTTCCGATAATTCCTTTTCAGCTATCCTTAGCTCAATTTATCCTTAACCCAGTTCCTTTGATTCCTTTACAATACTGGTTACATCCATTTTCAATTAACTAGCGCAATCCTTGCGAGGTGCGTCCTTGCACCGATCATCCTTGACCACCTACCCCAACGTTCCTTGCTGAAGTAATGCAGATCATCATAAGTGGGCTTCATTATGAAGTATCAATAAGTAGGATTCATCGGCTAAAAGCCAGCTTGTGTTGTAGGAGATTTGCTATTCAGCTTGTCCGCCATACTCACCAAACAGTTTCGCCCCTTTGCTTTGGCTTTATAGAGGGCTGCATCTGCCTGGTCGAGTAGGTCATTAAGCTGATAGTCTTGAATGGCACATTCATTAGCTACCAACCCAGCACTTACTGTTAAAAACTCTGCAATTGGGCTGCCTTCATGAGGAATCTTCACCTGGCGAATAGCATTAAGTAAGTTTTCTCCTATTTGCCTGCCACCCTCTAAGTTTGTATCAGGCAACAACACTACAAATTCTTCCCCACCAAAACGAGCAATCATGTCTACAGAGCGCTTTAATTGATGCTTTACGGTTTGAGCTACTTGCTGCAAGCATTCATCACCAGCCAAATGGCCGTAGGTATCGTTATATTGCTTAAAATAGTCTACATCAATCATCATTAAGCATAACGGGCTTTTTCGACGCTTAGATCGTTTTAACTCTCTTTGTACTGCTTCATATAACCCACTCCGATTAGCAACACCTGTAAGTACATCTTGCTTACTCATTGCTTCCAGCTTGGCATTAATTTTATTCAGTTCTTGCTGGGAACGAACAATACGCTCCATTGCCTTAACTTGTGCAGAAACCAAAGCGGGCTTAATAGGCTTAACCAATATACCATCACCACCTATCGTCAATGCCTCTGCATACTCATCATCATCTGTGCTAGCGGTAATGAAAATAATAGGTAACCAGCTGTCATATTCTTCACGAATTCGCCGTGTGGTTTCCAAGCCGCCCATTTTGGGCATATTAATATCCATCAAGACCATATCAATGGCTGTACATTGCATAAACTCTAAAACTTGACAGCCATTTTCTGCCAAATAAGGAATATGCCCTGCTTTGCTAACGACTTTAGCTAAAAGCAGTCTAATTGAGGGAGTATCTTCAGCAATTAGAATATTCAAAGACGTTACCTATCCCTGGCATTACATAGCAGACGTATTTTTATTAACTAGTATATACACTTATAGAGATTGCTGCCGATAAATAAAATATACATAACCTTGCCGCAGCAATAAGAGCTAACTAGGCTTAAGGTGACTAGCGATGTAACATAAACAGGCGTAATAAAAATGTTTCAGTGGCTTCGCAGACAACGAGAGGAAAAAGCTCCTTCATATGATGGTAATAATCTACAGGTGCTATCTAAACTATGTCAGGAACACAGTTTTATCGATGTTCAACCTGTAGATACTAACCAAAATTTTCGAAGTATAATTCTACAATTATACCCTGAAGAAAATTATTTATTAATTGACGAGCTATACCCTAATCCTCCAGAGAAATTACTGGAGCCAGGTAATTTATTAAACATTAGTTGCCATGACCAAGGCTTTCGTACCCGTTTTCAGTCGAATTTTTTAGGCTATGAAAACTTTGACAACATGCCTGCTTATCGCCTTTCAATGCCTATTGATTTGCAACATGGGCAGAGAAGATTGAACTTTAGAGTAAGTATTCCCGCTGAAGACTTTATTCGTGTAAGCCTTACAGGGTTTGGGCCTGTTACAGCCTCTGGACGTATTATTGACTTATCTAGCAGTGGTATCTGTTTAAAATTAATGGGTCCACCTCCTGATGGCTTGCATCGAGATGGCCTTGTTGGTAATTGCATTTTTAAATCAACAGATGAAGAGCATATTAAAAGTAAGCTCTTTGTTACCCATTTAGAGTTTAATCGTAAGCCAATCACTCACACTATAGTGGGAGGACGGTTTATGAATATGGAACCTCCTATTCAGAAAAAGCTCGATCGGTTTATTGCCAAATTACAACGTGAACAAAGACGGCAATCTCTGGCTGCAAATGACAGCCACCCTATTTAATTGCAACAAAGCTAAAAGCCTACAAACGTGTATATTTCATCAAACCACAGACATTTCTATCATATGACCTGTGAGCTCAAAGTCTTTCACTTTTTAATGTGAACAGCTTGGCAGAACCCGTTTATTAAAAAAATATAACAAAAAGCACCCATTATACTTATACCTAAGTCAGCAATACACAAAACACTTTCTGTACCTACCAGTATTTATTTGAGCAAGTAATGGTGAATACTAAATAATTATTAATAACAAATTACATGTAGGCACATACATATTGGAGGGAGTCACCATGGAACTGGTCAATTACTTTAATCAAATAAAAGAAGCCTGCCGAGAAGTTGTTACTCTTTATGAACGCGCAGCCAAAAGCAACAAAGTCAATAGTGAGAAGTTTTTACTACTAGAGGAGTTGGTACAGATGCTAGAAGCAGAGTTTTGCCCACTATGTAGAACGATTATTACCAAATACCGTATAGTGGGTATCTGTTTGCCTGATAAAACGTTAAAAAGAAAGCTAAGTTATTTATTTGATGAAATAACAGACCACTTGCAAGGAGTAAGCAACCGATTACAAAAGCAATTTAACCAGCTAAAAACTAACGTCGACTATATTCTATCATTAATTCCTGTCGTCGCCTTAGTCAAAGATGTTTGCATATATGCAAAAAATTTATTAGATGATTTTTCCAATATAGAAGACATTTGTCAAATAGCGATAGGAAAAGTGAATCCTTCGTTATTATTTAAAGAGTGCGCTTGAAGAACTGTATCGTTTTAATTATATATTCAGATACACGACGTTTTAAACAAAAGTTATTTTTAGCTTTTATAAATTTATGTAGAATATTCTAGCTGTCGCAAAAAATATAACGTAAGTTTAGTGTTTGATATGGAATAACCTGCTACCCCATATCCACTCGCTTTTTCGTCCCCCAAAGAGGGGGATATTCCTCAGAGCAGGAGGGCAGCACAGGATAAGTATTTAACGAGACTGCTGTTGTTGAGCTGTCTGTTGGTCATTCAACTTAGCTGCATGAGCCATTACATGGTAAATATAATTTTGCTCATGGACACCATGAAATAAATGCGCCCAAGGGCCTGAAGCATATATAGCTACATCTTCACCACCATGGGTTTCTGAGGACATTGGCAACAGCACCTCCTGAAAATAGTTTTTCGATTTAGTATTAACATTAACAATATTCATTCGACCAGGTTGACGCTGCCCAGATTGATCGTTAGCAGCACCCTGGCCACTGTAATATCCTAATGTTGTATAGGGTAATCCATCTGCGGCTAGAGTAGGCGATTTATTAGGCTGCCCTTTGCTATTATTACCAACAACTTTACCTAAAATTGGATTGCCTCGTGTAGGATAACCTCCCATGGTAAAAACATGGCTATGATCAGCGGTAACAATTACCAAAGTTTCACGTGCGTCAGTCATTTTAATGGCTGTAGCAACCGCTTTTGAAAATTCAATTGTGTCATGCAATGCGCGGTAGGCATTTCCTGCATGATGTCCATGGTCGATTCGCCCTCCTTCAACCATTAGAAAAAAGCCATTCTCATTTTTTTGTAAAATTTCAATGGCTTTAGCAGTCATTTCTGATAACGATGGCTCTCCTCCTTTATCATCATTTCTATCTGCTTCAAAAGCCATGTGCGAGCGATTGAATAACCCTAATAAATGATCGACATTTGCCGCCTTAATAGACATAAACTGTTGCTCATTCCAAACATACTGGGCATTATTATATTTCGTTAACCATTCAACAGTTAAATTCCGTCCATCTTCTCGTGCCCCAGTTTTATTTGGTTCTTCAGGATCAACCTGGTTATCTGGCAAAAAGCTTCTGCGTCCGCCTCCTAATGCTACTTCCAACCCATTACCATACGGGAACTCAATTAACTGCCTAGCAATATCTTTACAACCAGCTCGCTTTGCGGACGAAGGCATATCGTCATCATCCTCCCACCCCCGTTCAGGGCTATGGGCATAAGTAGCAGCAGGTGTTGCATGAGTAATTCGAGCTGTTGTCACAATACCTGTAGCCATTTCTGCTTGCTCAGCTTGCTCCAATAAAGTCATTACTTTATTTCTTTTAGCTGTCTCACAATCACCACGCGCCACTTGTTGATTAACTGAAATAACACCTGCTAGGGTTTTTACCCCTGTCATCATAGCAGTCATTGTTCCTGCTGAATCAGCCGTTTGTTGATTGGTATTATAGGTTTTTGATAAACCAACATAAGGCAACCTTTCAAATGCTAATAAGTTCTCTTCTCCTGTTTTACCCTTTAATTGGCCATCTAGAATTCTGGCAGCTGTGACTGTTGATATGCCCATACCATCACCAACAAACAAAATAACATTGCGAGCAATTGAAGTATTTGGTTGTTGGTGAACTGCTTTTGCTACCGCTTGCTGACCAGCTTCAAACCAGTTATCTGATATAACTGGTTGAGCAATAGTTATCATTGGAATAAAACACCAACCAGAAAGTAAGTACTTACAGATAATCCGTTTCACTGTTAATTTCATTATAACTTTCCTTTAACCATCCTTCCTTAACTGTCGTAAAGTTTAAGCTGCTTACACTTATTACGAACGTACTATTAAAATTAATTATTATTGATATTGAGCCACTTTTTTATGTCAGTAAAATGACGATCTTTTTATAGAGAAGTGTAAAGCAAATTTATATGTTTAAACAGCTTAATACCAAACGCCTGACAGGAGTACCACTCAACTTATCTTTAGTTGACCAACGACTTTCTGCTATTCAGCAGTCAGCACCTCTTGTTGGTAAATGGTTATATTGGTGCAACCCTAATTACTCTGCAGCCACTAACAAAGAGTGGGTTGAATTCTGTATTGCTCAACAACAACTTAAGACAGAGTTCAACTTTGCTTTTATTGGCAAAAAAAACCAAGAATATATTGGTGAAGCTAGAATCAGCGGTATTAACTTTCCCCATGGTTTTGCTAATCTAAGCTATTGGGTTAACGCTAGTCACCTAAAACAAGGTTATGCCTCTGAAATAATTACTGCTGCTGCCCAGTTTTGCTTTGAAGAGCTTAATTTGATTCGAGTAGAAATTGTTGTTGATATTGATAATCACGCCAGTATTAAAACGGCTAAAAAGGTGGGAGGTCAATTTGAAGGCAGGTTACGTCATCGCAGTAGAACTTCAGGCCAACCACGCGATTCTTATATGTTTGGTCTATTTCCTGACACATTACATGCTGAAATAGAAGCGGTATAATACCTTTAAATAAAACCCCAGCTTTTGAGTATTGACCTCTATGCTCCATATTGTGCTATTTGAGCCTGAAATTCCTCCTAATACAGGCAATATCATCCGCCTATGTGCGAATACTGGTTATCAGTTGCATTTAATAGAACCTTTAGGGTTTGATTTAGATGATAAAAAACTACGTCGAGCAGGCTTGGATTATTCAGAGTTTGCAAAAGTGGCAGTACACGAATCTCTCTCTGCATTCTGTCAATCGGTTAACTATAACCGCTTATTTGCTATTAGCACTAAAGGCTCTACCCTCCATACCTCAGCTCAATATGAGCCTAATGATGCATTATTATTTGGCCCAGAAACCCGTGGACTACCCAGTAATGTTTTACAAAATGAGGTAAAACCCGAACATATTATACGACTACCCATGAAGCCCAACAGCCGTAGTATGAACTTATCTAACTGTGCTGCAGTGATGATTTATGAAAGCTGGCGGCAACTAGGATTTAAAGGTGGGGAATAATATATCACTGACAAACTGAGCTACAACCAAAAAAGGGGCTAAGGCCCTTTTTTGGTTTAATTCAATAACAAACAAATACTTATAAAAAGAATATGACAGCTTATTGAATAGTTTCTGGCTGCTGCTGTTGTTCACGTTGTTGCAGAGCTTGAGCATATAGCGCATCAAAATTAACTGGCGCCAACATAATTGGAGGGAAGCTGCCACGTAAGACCAAGCTATCAATACACTCACGAGCATAAGGGAACAAAATATTAGGGCAAAAAGCACCCAAGGTTTGATGCAATGAAGCGTCATCTAAGCCTTTTACTAAAAAGACGCCAGCTTGTTGCACTTCAACAACAAATGCTGTTTCTTCATTGTTAGTAACAGTTACTGTTAGAGATAAAACTACCTCAAATACCCCTTCTTCAAGTTGAGTGTTCTGGGTATTCAGATCTAAGTTAACCTGTGGCTGCCATTCTTTCGTGAATATCTCAGGCGCTTTGGGCGACTCAAATGAAAGGTCCTTCACATAGATCCGCTGTAATGCAAACTGAGGTTGGTTCTCTTCGCCAGCTGCCTGATTTTGTTGATTTTCAGCCATTTATGTAATTCCTTAATTAATTTATGTCATTTAATACTCTAAGCAGGTCAGCAATACTAACTCAGCTGACGCACTTCGTCATGCATCACCAGGTTGGCCTGTGACAGCAACCATAGCACTAATCGATGTTGATGTCGCAAAATAAAGACGTCACTTGTTGGTTACTATAGCCTGCACGAGTGATTTTTAGAGGTACCTTGTATAGAGATATAGTGCTAATGGGTTTCAGCAATCAGAGGATCAAGCTTACCTTCACGTTCTAAGGCATACAGCTCATCACAACCACCCACATGCCGCTTACCAATCCAAATTTGTGGTACTGAGGTACGCCCTGCTTTTTCAGCCATTTTCCTACGTACCGCCGGTTTACCATCCACACTAACCAGTTGATAAGGCACTTGCTTGCTATCCAATAAGCGCAGCGCCCGGATGCAAAAAGGGCAATAAGCTGAGCTGTAAATGGTTATGTTACTCATCTTTCTTTCACTTCCTCAGCAACACATATTCACTAACAAAACCCAGACATTACTTTATTACAGGCAGGTTTTCACTTGTCCAGGTTTGCATACCACCTTGCAACCTAAGCACTTGCTCAAAGCCAGCAGCTTTCAACGCTTTACCAGCGGCACTACCTTGTTGTCCCATTTTATCAACGATAATAATGGGCTTGTCCTTGTGCTTTTCTAGCTCTTTCATCCGTTCAGCAAACTTGGTAGATGGAATATTGATAGCATTAACAATATGCCCCGCTTGAAATTCCTTACCATCTCGGACATCTACCACTATTGCATCTTTGTTGTTTACTGCAGAAGTTAGCTGGCTGGTGTTTATTGTTGCACCTGCTTTACGCCCTTCGGTATAAATTAAAGCCGCTAGTAGAGCTAAAAATGCAGTAACCAAGTATGGATGGTTGACAACAAACTCTATCAATTTCTCCATTTGTATTCAGACCTTGCGATTAAATAAGGGTGGCAAGTATACAGGTTTCAACTACCAGGCTAAACAGTTAGATTATCAACCTTCATGCTTCACCTACTATCAGTGCTTTAGATCGGACAAAGTGTCTAGGATCACAGGCTTAATAGACCTCCCTTTAGAATCTCGCTAATATCTCTCTACCCGCTTTTTGTACCATTTACTATGAGCAGCACGAATCCATATGAGTAACCAACGACGTACTACCGCATTACTTATCCTTGATGGTTTTGGCTATAGCGAAACATCAGAGTCCAATGCTATTGCAGCCGCTGAAACGCCTGTTTGGGATAAGCTCTGGGAACAAAATCCTCACAGTTTGATTTCAGGCTCTGGGATAGATGTGGGATTGCCTGATGGCCAAATGGGCAACTCAGAAGTTGGCCATATGAACTTAGGGGCAGGTCGGGTTGTGTATCAAGACTTCACACGCATCACTAAGGCCATTGCAGATGCCTCTTTTTTTACCAACCCAACCCTGACAGAAGCTGTAGACAAAGCCATTACTGAAAACAAAGCCGTTCATATTCTAGGCTTGTTATCTCCCGGCGGAGTACATAGTCATGAAGACCATATTTTAGCCATGATTGACCTAGCTGCTCAGCGTGGTGCTCAAGCCGTTTATGTACATGCATTTTTAGATGGTCGTGACACGCCTCCACGAAGTGCTGAAACATCACTAAAACGCATCGAAGCCAAACTTTCAGACCTAGGTGTAGGCCGAATTGCCAGCTTGATTGGCCGCTACTTCGCTATGGATCGCGACAACCGTTGGGACCGAGTTGCCGCTGCTTATAACATGCTTACCTTAGGTACTGGCGATTTTTCTGCAGAGGACCCAGTTACTGGTTTGCAAGCAGCTTATGCTAGAAGTGAAAATGACGAGTTTGTTAAGGCAACCATCGTTACTCCTGCAAATCAGAAGCCTACCGTTATTGGCGATGGTGATGCAGTTGTGTTTATGAACTTTCGTGCAGACCGCGCTAGACAGCTAACACGTGCATTCGTAGAAGACAGCTTTAGTGGCTTTGAACGTATTAGCCGGCCTAATCTAGCGGGTTTTGTTATGCTCACTCAGTATGCTGCTGATATTCCTGCACCTTGCGCATTTCCGCCTGCATCATTAAAAAACACCCTCGGCGAATATTTGGCATCACTTAGCAAAACTCAGTTACGAATTGCAGAAACAGAAAAATATGCCCATGTAACCTTTTTCTTCAGTGGCGGCGAAGAAACTCCTTATAAGGGCGAAACTCGCATTTTGGTTAACTCACCCGATGTAGCCACATATGACCTAAAACCTGAAATGAGTGCCCCCGAAGTCACTGATAAGTTAGTTGAAGCAATTATCAGTGGAAAATACGACTTAGTGGTATGCAATTATGCCAATGGCGATATGGTAGGCCATACCGGTGTTTTTGATGCCGCAGTGAAAGCGGTTGAATGTCTTGATGAGTGTATTGGCCGGATTCTTAAAGCGTTAGAACAAGTTAATGGTCAATGTTTAATTACCGCTGACCATGGCAATGTCGAACAAATGAGTAATGAAGAAACGGGGCAGGCCCATACAGCCCATACTTGTGAACCTGTACCACTAGTCTATGCTGGACCCAAAGCGATTAAGATTAAAGATCGCGGTATTCTGTCAGATATTGCCCCTACAATACTTAGCTTAATGGAACTACCCATTCCAGAAGAAATGACAGGAAAAGTATTAGTGGAGCAAGCAAACTAGTTTCATCACAAATACTTACTCCCTCATAAGCCAAAAAACAAGTTAAAAAACTTGCGGAATTAATCCACTGTTTCTTTATCTAAAAACCCAATTTATAAGTTGGGTTTTTGGTTTTCATGAAGTTTCTTTGCGACATCTCCAATTACCAGGCATACTTAAAAAAACACCTTCTGGTGTGTTTCTTGAAATGTTTCCAACTACAAGTGTTGTAATCAATGTTGAAATTTATCTTTTCTTTGACAAAACAACTTTATAAACCTATTTGTATTTGTTTAATAAGTGGCACTGCTTTACTTAACAGCAGCGTTAGCTGGGCTAACCCAGAATTACAAGAAAAAGAAAAACAGTTAAAACAATTGCAAGCTGAAATTAAAAAAACCCAACAGCTACTCAAAAAAATCCAACAACAACGCTCTAACGTACAACAATCGTTGCAAACAAGTGAGCAGGAAATGGAACGGCTTCATAAAAAAGTGCAGGAAATTGAAAGCCGGTTGCAGGAGGGCCAGCAACAATTAAAAAAGCTCCATACTAGGCAGCACCAGCTCAGTGTTGCCAAGCGTCAGCAACAACAACAGTTAGAACAAACGATGTTACTGGCACTGTATACAGGTCAAAACTCTAATATAAAAATGTTGCTGAACCAGCAGCAGCCTACCGATGTTGCACGCACCCAGAAGTATCTTGGCTATCTTGCTCAGGCCCGTCAGCAAAAAGTGACCGAGTTTAATCAAACCATCCAGTCGTTAACTCAGGTTAGTCAACAGATTGAAGCAACCAACACCAAACTAACCCAGCAGCAGCTTGCTTTAGCTAAACAGCAGCAGGCACTTACAACTCAGAAAGCAAAAAGACGCTTATTACTCAAACAGCTTGAGCAAGAACTGGCAGCTAAAGACCAAACACTGGCCTCACAGCAGAAAGAGCGGTCAGAGTTAGAACAAGTCCTCAAAACCTTAGCAAAAACAATAACACCACTGCCTCTACCAGGCACCCCTTTTTATAAACAACGGGGCAAACTCCCCTGGCCAATCCAAGGAAAAGTGACAAACCGCTATGGTAGTTTGAAAAAACAAACTAAATTAAAGTGGCAGGGTCTATTTATTCAAAGTAATGAAGGCTCTCCAGTATCGGCTGTACACCATGGCAGGGTCGTGTTCTCAGATTGGCTGAGAGGGTCAGGGCTGTTAATTATTGTGGATCATGGCGGTGGCTATATGTCACTGTACGCTCATAATCAAACGCTATTAAAAGAAACAGGCGAATGGGTAAAAGCAGGTGAAGCAATTGCAACAGCTGGCAATACAGGCGGAAATAATGAAACCGGGCTTTACTTTGAGATAAGACACAAAGGTCAACCACAAAACCCAAGCGGGTGGATCGTTGCGGGAAGATAGTTGCCCGTCGATGTCGATAAAGTAACCCAGCAACAAATTAGCAGATAGAGATCACGAATTGCGAGGGCCTAAACAGAGGATGTTACCAGGACAGTGGTTTTACCGCATCTCATAGGATATAAATACCTTAATAGAGAGCTATTCAATCGAGAGTTTTTAATGATCAGCAAACGCTTAAAGTTTTCCCCTTCAGTTCGTCATCTCGCTTTCGCAGTGACTGCCCTTGTTAGTAGCCTAGCGTTTGCCGAAGCCGAGCCAAATCAGCCCTTAAAAGGTCGCTTGCCATTACAAGAACTTCGCACCTTTGCAGAAGTATTTGACCGTATCAAAGTGGCTTACGTTGAGAATGTTGATGACAAAACCCTTCTAGAAAATGCCATCAAAGGTATGCTAACCGGGCTAGACCCCCACTCTGCTTACCTCGATCCCAAAGACTTTGAAGACCTGCAAATCAACACCACTGGTGAGTTTGGCGGGCTAGGCATTGAGGTTGGTATGGAGAACGGATTTGTCAAAGTCATTGCCCCTATCGACGATACACCTGCACAACGTGCTGGAGTAGAAGCTGGAGACCTAATCATCAAGCTTGACCAAAAGCCAGTAAAAGGCATGGGCCTAAACGAAGCTGTCGAAATGATGCGTGGCAAGCCTGGCGAACCAATTACATTAACTATCGTACGTGAAGGTAGCAGCAAGCCATTTGATATTGTGATCAAGCGCGACATCATTAAGGTACAAAGCGTCAAATCCAAAGCACTTGATGAAGGTTATGGCTATATTCGAATAACCCAGTTCCAAATCGATTCTGGCGATGAAGTGGTTAGTGCAATTAAAAAACTAGCCAAAGCCAATAAAGGTAAACTGAACGGACTGATATTAGACCTAAGAAACAACCCAGGTGGTGTATTACAGGCAGCAGTGGATGTTTCTGATGCTTTCCTGAAAAAAGGCGTCATTGTTTACACGAAAGGTCGTATTCCAAACTCTGAACTGCGTTTTAAAGCAGATGAAAAAGACCCATCCAATGGCGTGCCTGTTGTTGTATTAATCAACAGCGGCTCTGCTTCTGCTTCAGAAATTGTTGCAGGCGCTTTACAAGACCATAAACGCGCTATCATTATGGGAACCGATAGTTTTGGTAAAGGCTCCGTACAAACAGTATTACCCCTTAATAACCAGCGAGCATTAAAGTTAACTACAGCTCTGTATTACACCCCTAATGGTCGTTCTATTCAGGCTCAAGGTATCGAGCCAGATATCACTGTTGATAGAGCCAAAGTCACTAAGCTTGATCAAGGCGTCACTTATAAAGAAGCTGATCTGCAAGGGCATTTAAATAATGGTAATGATTTAAAAGATAAACCAAATGCTCTCAAAGCAAAGAAAGTGGATAAGCAGCTAGAAAGTGATAACCAGCTACAGCAAGCGCTAAGCCTTCTTAAAGGCCTAAGTATTGCTAATAAAGCCGTTAAATAAATAAAAAGCCGCTAGCTTAATAAAGTTAGCGGCTTTTTTATATCAAAAATTAACAATGTATATTTTAACGCTGATAAGCTAACTGCCCCATAATATAAGTAGCAGCTACTGCTCGATCATCCCCCAATGTTGTTAGCACAAATAATTTTTCAGCTATATCTGTCGTATGCTGTAAGCGATATTTGATCAATGGAGTTGCTTGATAATCCAATACTACAAAATCAGCTTCTTTACCCTTGGTAAAATTACCAATTTTACTGTCAAGGTTAAGTGCTTTTGCTCCACCCAGGGTAGCTAAATAAAATGACTTTAAGGGTGACAGTTGTTGCCCTTTTAACTGGTTGACTTTATATCCATCCCCCAGTGTTTGCAACAATGAAAAACTGGTTCCACCACCTACATCAGTGCCCATCCCTACCTTAACACCATATTTTTCCATTTTTGCTAGATCAAACAGCCCACTGCCTAAAAATAAATTGGAAGAAGGACAAAAGGACAAAGCAGACCCAGTTTCTGCCAACCGCTGGCATTGGTGATCACAAAGATGAACGCCATGAGCAAAAACAGACCGACTACCCAACAGTTGATGTGTATCATAGACATCCAAATAGTCTTTGGCATCTGGAAACAGCTGTTTAATTAACTCAATCTCATCAGTATTTTCAGATAAGTGAGTATGCAAATAAACATCTGGAAATTCTTGTAGCAGTTGCCCAGCCTTCGCCAACTGCTCTTTACTTGAGGTAATAGCAAAGCGCGGTGTTACTGCATAAAGCAATCGATCTTGCTGATGCCAGCGCTCGATCAATGTTTTAGATTGCTGGTAGCTCGACTCTGGCGTATCCAACAAATACTCTGGCGCTTGACGATCCATCATCACTTTACCAGCAATCATCCGTAAACAGCGGCGCTGTGCTTGGCTAAAAAATGCATCTACCGACTCGGGGTGAACTGTACCAAAGACTAAAGCAGTGGTAGTGCCATTGCGTAATAGCTCATTTAGAAATACTTCTGCTACTTCCTCTGCATGCGATGGGTCAGCAAAAGCCTTTTCTGCGGGAAATGTATATTTTTCCAGCCAATCAAGCAGCTGCTCACCATAAGAGGCAATCATTCCCGTTTGAGGGTAATGAATATGGGTGTCGATAAACCCAGGCGTTATTAAGCAGTTGGGATAGTGATTAATTGATACAGACTCTGGCAACAGTGGCAACATTTGTTCTGCTGGTCCAGCGTTATCAATATACCCATTTTTTATAATTAACAGTCCATCAGGATAATATTGATAAGCCTGATCACCTGCACTGGCAGGGTCTGCAGTGAAGTGCAGCAAAGCTGCACGAACAGCGGTAATAGTGTCTGACATAGACTCTTTCTCTTAGGTTCTTGCTAAAAAGATGTCTTTTCGGGGCTGGCAGCACGCTACCAAAAACTGCTGAAACAGTAACTCCCCGTAACCTCAGCACTACTGCAAAGTGCATAAAACACTGCACTATACGCACAAAAACCAAGCCCATGGCTTGGTTTTGCTAATAACAAGAGGTTAGTTTGTACTATACTTAGCCAGTATCCAGCGCTCTAGCCGCCTGATAGCCCAACCAAAAATCTGGGCTATGTTGATCTCACATCAAAAACCTGACCACAAAGACAAACTGTAACGAGCATAGCTCGAATATCACCCGGTGTAAATACTTCCAGAACACCGAAGTAGAACCTCTAATTCTGGCGTTTCAAGCGCTAGCCAACATTCCAGCCGTACTTAGACTAACGCTTGATACCACAACCCTTGAGAATAATTTGGGTAATTTGCTCAGCTGCCTGTTGGTAGTCTTCATCTGCTAAGTTCTCTTTACCTAATACAGCTTTCACTTGCTCACCAAAGTCAGCATAGTGCTGAGTGGAAGCCCAAATTAAAAACAACAAATGGTAAGGATCAACTGGGTCCATTTTGCCTTGTGCTATCCATGCCTTTATGACATTCGCCTTCTCTGCTACCCAGTTTTCAAAGTCAGTTTCAATATATCGGCTTAAAAAAGGAGCACCATGAATAATTTCACTAGCAAAAATTCTAGATGCCAGAGGGTTTGTTTTAGAGTACATAACCTTTGAATGAATATAAGCTGCTAACGCCTCAGCAGGATCATCATCTGGCTTAATATCGTTAAAAGCAGAATTCCATAGCTCAATGATGTTATGCAATACAGCACCATAGAGGTCTATCTTACTTTTAAAGTAATAGTGAACATTTGCTTTTGGTAGTCCAGCACGTTCTGCAATCTTCCTTACTGAAGCCCCTTTAAAGCCATGGTTTACAAACTCAATTTCAGCGGCATCGATAATCAGCTGCTCATTTTGTTGGCGAATTTTACCAGTAGGCTTGCGTTGTTTATCAGCCGCCGCTTTTGTCAAGATATTCTCAGTACTACTCATTAGCTAGCCACATCAAATGTTAATTGAATCAGAAAGTAGGCTGTGCTTCTACAAGCAACCTTTCGTTAAGAGGTGATACCATTCACTTAGGGTATACTTACTGCAAGCTGTGCTCAAATCCTAACCTCTATAGACTAGCCTATCAAAGCTCGTCGCTACTCCCAAGCAATAACTGCAAAAGGTTCTGACAGCCATTAACCGTCTCAACACCGCAAAAGATTGAAGACGTAGGAAGCATAAAGGGCCAACAATTATTAGAGGTGCCCTAAACATGAGATATTCGCTGCTAATATTGTAGTAATGCGTTTGTTGTTAACTAATAGTATGTGGTCTAAAAGTATTTCTCTTTTAATTTTGGGGGTAGCCTTTAATGTTACCGCGCAACCTCCTAAAGTCTATTTAGATGTCTCTGTACTGAACTTAGGCGGACCTATGGGCTCTGCATTTCGGTATTTAGCCACTGAGTTTCAACGCCGCCACCCTGGAGTAAAAGTAAGGTTACATACAGAATCTGATGCCAATTACAAAAAAAAATTAGCTGAATGGTTATCTGCCGAGAAAGGGGTAGATGTTTTATATTGGCAAGCAGGTGAACGTTTGTTTAAGCTAGTGAGAGAAGATTATCTAAAACCCATAACCTCACTGTGGCAACAACAAAAATGGAACAATGCATTTTCTCTAGGCATGCAAAATCTGGTAAAGCTTAATAATGAGTTTTATGCTGTACCATTTAGCTATTATCATTGGGCAGTTTATTATAAAAAATCCACTTTCAAGAAATTAAATATTACCCCACCAGCCAACTGGAGTGAACTTATTTCATTATGTAAAAAAATAAGAGAAAAACAAAAAACACCAATCGTCTTGGGTAACAAGTACTTATGGCCAGCCGAGTCCTGGTTTGACTATATTAACTTAAGGCTTAATGGCATAGAATTTCATCAAGCGCTGTTAGCCGGAGCTATTTCGTATAAAGATAAACGAGTTAAGCAAGTATTTATTCACTGGAAGGAGTTGATTGAAAATAAATGTTTTAACCCATTACCTGAAGAGTACGACTGGTATGAGGTTTTGCCAGAAATCAACCGAGAAAGTGCAACTATGATGTTAATGGGTCATTTTATCACCAGCAAAGCATCAAAAAATCTGATCAACGATCTTGATTTTTTTCCTTTTCCAGAAATTAATCCGTCAATTCCCCAGTATGAGGAAGCCCCTACAGATGTCTTTACCATTCCTCATAATACCAAAAATCTAAAACTGGCAGAACAATTCTTAATAATGGTTGCCCAACCTGATGTGCAAACTACTCTAAATCAAAAAATGAAATTTCTACCACCTCGTTTAGGTGCAAAAGTAAGTGATCAAGTACTTATCAAAAAAGGGAAAGATCTACTCGATCAAGCTAAAGGAATAACCCAGTTTTTTGATAGGGATGCACCCAAGCCCATGGTAGATGTGGCTAACCAATTATTTGCAGAATTTCTAAAAACAACAGAGGTGGAGTCAATCACAGATAAACTGGAAGCAGCAAGACGTAAACTATATAACTCACAGTAACGATTTATTTCAAATTCACACACTTCTGTTGTACTGTTTCATCAAGCACATAAAAGGATAGGCTCTATATGGATTCCTGGGGGAGTTATACTAATAACTCCCCCAGGAATCCATATAGAGCCAAATATTATTTAGTTTTTAACTTTGTCGTAGCACTTCATGTTAAACAGTCATCAATCAGACGATTATTATCATATTGAAGTGCTACGCTCTTAAAGCTTCAGCTTCTAACCCACCCCACCTACTCTATAAAGCAAACTGCTTTCATCTTAGTTCTCTATCAACACCAAAAACCCATCACATGAATTATTTATTTTTCTTAAACACAGAGTTGCCATCAAATACTATTCTTCCCAACAAGCAAGGCTTTAAATTAATCAAATAAAGTTTATGAGTAAAATTCATAAACTTTATTTGTTGAGAAATATCACCATACCAATTTATAGTAGACATACGACAGTGGAAGCGGTCAAGTGGTACTGTCTCCATTCAATATAGGCTCCAGCATGACTAATAACTCACTTCGTTAGACAGCTGCGCTAATTGTTAGAGTTACCGTTCTTGACACTTCCTGTCGTACTACTGAGCCCTGCATTGGGGTTCGTTTATTTATCCTGTTCTCAACTTGTGTAGAGTGTATCTATAGAAGAGGAATGTACCTCTGGATTAAGGGGCATTATTGCCCCTAATTTTTTTTATTCTTATTTATATTTTACTAATAACAATTAATGGGGTTAATAAAATGCAGTCTCCATTGTCCGACGACCTTGCCACTATTATCACTTGGCCTCGCTTAAAGCGTTATTGTTACTTTTTTGAAGAAGCAGTTAGCACAAATCAAGTTTGGGCTTTATTTAGAGAAAATTGGGCTATCGAACAATCCAACGGTTATCATATTTTTCCTCTTTGGCCCAACGAAGCTTTTACCACTATTTGTGCTGTAAAACAATGGCAGAATTTTAACCCAATACAGTTTAATATAAAAACTGTATTGGGTGAGCTAATCCCTATATTGGATAATAACTTATGGTTTCCGTCTATTTTTCAAACGCCTTTTGACAGAGGCACAATTATCAATACTCAGTTACTAAAAGATGACTTACTAGACTTAATGTAAAAAAAATATTTTTTATTGTTGGGTCAGGGATACTCCGCCCCTTTTGCCAGGCTCTGCTGTCCTGGCTTTTTTAATCACCAGAAACAGAATACAATTGTTGCATGGTATTAACTATTAAAAATTTCAATAAAAAAAGCGGTAACAAAGTTACCGCAAAAAAACGCTCGCTTTGTGAGTGATGAAACGGTTTGCCCATCACTCTGTCCTTCATGAACAACTTCTTCAAGAGTAATTAAAGAGTACGCCAGAATTTCATTTTATGAAACAGTATCTATTAATATAAAATAAATGAGATACAGTAATAGTAAAAATTAAGTACTTACATTTTCTTTGGTCATAAAAAAAGACCATACAAATGGCCTTTCATTAAAAAACAAGTATTCACTTTACCTAATCTATACCTATCACGAATCATTTTTAGGTGTAAAAATAAAGTGGTATATATAGGCTCCCTATAAGCGCATTTCTATTCCCTGCTCACTAAGGTACTGCTTAGCTTGTGGAATTGTATATTCACCAAAATGAAAAATACTAGCAGCCAATACAGCATCAGCTTTACCAAGTTTGATACCGTCAACTAAGTGATCTAAATTGCCTGCGCCACCAGATGCAATCACTGGAATTATTAGTGCATCACTAATTGCATGAGTTACTCCTATGTCATAACCATTTTTAACCCCATCCTGGTCCATACTGGTTAAGAGAATTTCACCCGCACCATACTGTTCCATTTTTCTGGCCCATTCGATAGCATCTAATCCTGTCGGCTTTCTACCACCATGGGTAAATACTTCCCATTTTTCTGGCTCACCAGGTTTGCTTACTTTTTTTGCATCAATCGCTATAACGATACATTGGGCACCAAACTTAGCTGATGCCTCAGCAACAAATTCTGGGTTAAATACAGCAGTTGTGTTAATGCTGACTTTATCTGCACCAGCATTAAGCAAGTTTCTAATATCTTGCAAGCTACGGATACCACCTCCAACTGTTAATGGGATAAACACTTCGCTGGCAATTTTTTCTACCGTATGAATGGTGGTATCTCGTTCTTCATGGCTGGCCGTGATGTCCAGAAAAGTTAATTCATCCGCCCCCTGTTCATTGTATCGTTTGGCCACCTCTACCGGGTCACCCGCATCACGAATATCAACAAACTGAACACCCTTTACTACCCGGCCATTTTCTACATCCAGGCAAGGAATAATTCGTTTGGCTAATCCCATTTTTTACCTCACGGCTTTATACCCTTCTCGAATAATTTTTAGGGTTTGTTGTCGTCACTAAGCACCAAGGATGGTGTGAATGCAGTTTATGCAGGAGCAATAAGCTGTCTTCGCCCCAATCATTTATAAAATACATAAACTCATGGGGCCTCATCGCTCGACGGCCGCCCCTAAAAACCATTCACTTTGGCTATTTTTCTTTAGCTGTTTTGATCACAATACTGCTGAGCTTCAGCCACATTTAAGCTTCCTTCATAAATAGCTCGGCCAGTGATAGCTCCCTCAATACCATCCTTAGCTACAGCTTGTAGGGCTTTAATATCTTCTATATTTGTGATACCACCCGAAGCAATTACAGGAATATTAATCGCTTTGGCCAATGCGTGAGTGCTGATAACATTCACCCCTTGCATCATGCCATCTCTAGCAATATCCGTGTATACAATGGCACTGACTCCATTACCTTCAAACTGACCAGCTAATTCAGTTACTTCAATATCTGATATTTGTGCCCAACCATCAGTAGCTACTTTGCCATCTTTTGCATCCAAACCAACAATGATATGACCAGGGAATGCTTTACATGCCTCTTTCACAAACGCTGGTTGCTTCACCGCTTGAGTACCAATAATCACATAGCTCACTCCAGCATTCAGGTAATGCTCTATAGTGGTTAGATTACGGATGCCGCCACCTATTTGAATAGGCAGTTTAGGATGAACCTTAGCAATCTGTTTAACAATTTCACCATTGACAGGCTCACCTTCAAAAGCGCCATTTAAGTCAACTAGATGTAGCCGGCGCCCACCTTGCTCTACCCAATGGCTAGCCATTGCTACCGGGTCTTCAGAAAACACGGTAGCATCTTCCATATCACCTTGACGCAGTCGAACACAGGCACCATCTTTTAAATCAATAGCTGGAATAATTAACATTAGCTTATGTATACCTTTCGTAGTTAACCTTCACCATTCCAAGCCATAAAATTAGCTAGCAACTGCAAGCCGGCTTGAGCACTTTTTTCTGGGTGAAATTGCACAGCAAATAAATTATCTTGCGCTACAGCGACATCTATTAAATGCCCATATTCACAGCGACCTTTCACAACAGCAGCATTATCTGCTTTTACATAATAACTATGGACAAAATAAAACCGACTACTTTGAGAAATGTTTTGCCACAATGGGTGCTCTATTTGTTCAACCTGATTCCAACCCATGTGGGGTACCTTTAACTTTTCACCACTGCTATCAGTTAGCTCCCGGCCAAAGAATTTCACTCGACCTGGCAACAAGCCTAAACAATCTACACCATCATTTTCCTCGCTGTAATCAAACAGCATTTGCATACCAACACAGATGGCTAGAATTGGTTTATTTGTAAAGAGCTCTGTAATTACCTGATCAATGCCCGCTTGATGGAGTGCAGCCCGGCAGTCTCGTATTGCTCCTACACCAGGAAATACAACTCGATCAGCCGCCTTGATCTGTTGTGGATCACTACTTACAGTTACTTGTACATTTGGGTTTGCTACTGCTTCCAAGGCTTTTGCAACAGAATGCAAGTTACCCATACCATAATCGACGACGATAACTTTGTTCACTCAACCGATTCCTCTTAAATAGGCCTTTTTATAAACAGCCTTTGGTTGATGGTGTTATCCCTTGCATTCGTGGGTCAGATGTCACCGCCATGCGTAGTGCTCTGCCAAATGCTTTAAATACAGTTTCTGCCTGGTGATGAGCATTTTTGCCTCGCAAATTATCCACATGTAGCGTCACTAAAGCGTGGTTAACAAAACCCTGGAAAAACTCATGGAAGAGATCAACATCAAATTGGCCAATCATCCCGCGCGTAAATGGCACATGAAACTCTAATCCAGGCCGACCAGAAAAATCCACAACCACCCGGGATAAGGCTTCATCAAGAGGAACATAAGCATGGCCGTACCGTTGAATACCTTTTTTGTCTCCTATTGCTTGATGAAAAGCCTGTCCCAGTGTAATACCAATATCTTCAACTGTATGGTGGGCATCTATATGCAGGTCGCCTTTGGCTTTAACATCAATATCAATCAAACCATGCCGTGCAATTTGGTCTAGCATATGATCTAGAAAGGGCACTCCCGTTTCGAACTGAGCTTGTCCTGTACCATCCAAATTGATAGTGATTTTTATTTGAGTTTCTAAGGTATTTCGTTCTACAGTGGCTTGCCGATCAGCCATACAACACTCCTGGAGCAATAAGCTCCACCATTTATAGATAATGATATGTTTCGCAACACTTTCATATAAAAGCTACTGGTAAGTAGTATTATGGTTATGGATAACCTACGCCAGAGAATTATATACCGAACAGTACCCATTGGTCAGGAATTTTCCCTCTATTAATTAACTGTTATTCTGAGCACCTAAGACATTACTATTAATGTATATACAGTTTATTTTTGTGTATATACAAAAATAGCTTAATTTATAGGTAAAACTTCAGTTATGCTCATATAGCTAAAACAAATGCTTAAGAAGTAAATAATATAGCCAACGTTCTGGCTATAAAGTGAATACTAGGAGTCATCAAATGCAGCAATACCATCATAAATGGATTGATGGAAGCCCTATCAACTTATCATGCAATAAGGTTGTTTGTATTGGTCGAAACTATGCCGCCCACGCAGCAGAGCTTGATAACCCCATTCCAGATACTCCGCTATTGTTTATCAAACCTACTACAGCCATTGTTCCCCTCGAACAACCACTTCAACTACCCGACAATTTGGGTGAAGTTCACTACGAAACTGAGCTAGCCATATTAATTCAGCACCCCGTAAAATCCGCTTCTCCAGAAGCAGCTGTCAATGCAGTTGGTGGTCTAGGTCTAGCTTTGGATTTAACTCTGCGCGACTTGCAAAGCCAGCTAAAAGAAAAAGGACACCCCTGGGAAAAAGCCAAAGCATTCGACGGCAGTTGCCCACTCTCTCCTTTTATTCCATACCATGCCAGTATGCCGCTTGATAATTTACACTTTGAGCTGAAAATTAATGGTCTGCCTGTGCAACAAGGTCACACCAAGCTAATGCTTACTTCAGTTGCTAATTTAATCAGCTATGCCAGTCAATTTTTCACTTTATTACCGGGTGATGTAATATTAACGGGCACACCTAAAGGTGTTGGTAAATTGGCTTCAGGAGATCAGCTAACTTTACAATTGCAGGACTATGCACAATTTTCAACAAGCGTTATCTGACCAACAAGCCAAAAAAACTATAAATAGCCAATATGAAGCATATAATTTAGCAGTTACTTTAATTGCGTTTTACCAAAGCTACATTTAATATGCTGTCATATTGAGTTCACGAAAATTATTAATAAGAAAAATAAAGGAAATATATCAATGAAAATGGATTTTAAAGCAATAGTGCTAATGTCATCTGTTTGTCTGAGTGGGATGACATATGCAGCAAATAACCAACTTTACAGTTTTCCTCCTGTTTATCAAATTAATGGCGATTACTCAGAATTATTTGATGCACAACAAAAACTGGTTGAGCAACAACAAGCACAGACAGCCCAGCTAATCAACATTAACACTTCCTCTCTAACTAACTTGCAAAAACAACAAAAAATTGTACTCCCCCTTCCACATAAGAAAATAACCCTTACTATCACTGAATCCAAACAAACTCAGAATGGCCAATATATAACAGCCACTAGTGATAAAAGTAATGGTTCCAGCTATTTATCTCTTATTAAAACACCTCATTACATTTTGGGAGACTTACACCATCAGGGCCAGTTATACAGAATTAAGCATTTACGCGACGGTAGTTACAGCTTATTAACAATGCCTAAACAGCAGCAAGAGTCTATTCGAGATGTACACATCGAAACACCAAGTATGGTCAAGTTTCCAAAACTTGATATGAGTCGGCTGGAACGAAATAAACGCCATGAGTTAACGGTGATGGTTGCCTATACCCAACGAGCTATCGATGATAATGATGGTATTGAAGGGGTTAATGGCTTAATTCAAAAAGCTGTTGAAGAAACCAATCAGTCTTACCAAAACAGCAACATTCCTATTGATCTGACTTTAGTACATACCGTAAAAACTGGTTACACCGAATCATACTTTGATATTTACACGGATGTTGAAAACTTGAAGGGCAAAGAAGATGGCCACATGGATGACCTTCACCAACTTCGTGATCGCTTCAAAGCAGATATTACAATCCTACTAACTGGCACAGGAATGGCCTGCGGTGTAGCACATACTATTATGGCAGACCCTTCCACAGCCTTTGCTTTAGTAAAAGATAGTTGCGCGACAGGTTATTATTCCTTTGCTCATGAAATAGGTCATTTACAAGGGGCCAGGCATATTATTACCCAAGACGAGTCATTAGACCCTTTTACTTATGGGCATGGCTACTGTAATTCTGTACCTGACACTTGGCGTACTGTTATGGCTTATAACTGTGATGTTTCAGGGTTAACCCGAATTCCTTATTGGTCAACCCCATGGGTAAATTATGAAGAAAGCACTACAATGGGTGAAAGTGGAGTTAGCAACAATGCGTTAGTGTTACGCAGAACAGCACCATACATCTCCTCATTCCGTTAAATTGTACCCCTATCGCTCGTAAAAACTGTTTCCCCCTTTGAAAAAGAGGGGGTAGAGGGGATTTAAAGTCATAATAATGTGGTAGTGTTGTACGAAACCTTATTTACATACCGTAATTATTTAATCTCTCCTATTTTTTAATTTGTTAACTCCCGTTCCCTGTGATTCATTTCAAACAATACACAAAGCCACGCTTTGAGTACGTATTGTTAAGTGATTAACAAACCTCTACAATTGTCTATTTTATTTACAACCAAAACAGTATATTAGTTGAGATCAAATATTCACTGATTAATTTCCAAATATATCCTTTTATACTGGATATTAATTCACCTCATGGTGTAGCGGAGGCCTAATGTTTAAGAAATTGCTCTATTTTTTCAGGAAAACAAGCAGCCATACCACAAAAAATATAAGTGTTAATACTGTAGCTAAAATCAATACAACTAATGTAGATAGTTTAGATAATAGTGTTGAAAAAATTATTGAAGAAATAGAACAAACTTTTACAGACTGGCAACATACAGGCTTAAGCTCTATTCACCCAACCGAAGTGGAACAGTGTGAAGCATTAATTGAAAAGCTATCTGAATTAGAGCAGGAACAAGCATTAGAAAGCAACAAGTCAGAGTGTTTGACAGCTCAGCTGAATAACATAAAAACAACTATGCAGGTTTTTTCCAATAAAGACAACACTGCACCTGATAATATAGAACAAGCTGAAATAAAACAGCCTAATCAAGATAAAGCTATTGATGAAACAGTAAATGCTGTTGCTGAAGCAGAAAGTATTGAAGAGCAAACATTCACAGAGACTGAAAAGCAGCCAGTCGACACAGATAATACTCAACAACAACCAGAAACTGCTAGCCCCTTTGAAACAGCTGATACTATTGAAAAAGCTTATCCAGTAGGCATAGCTACCAACAGAAGTACAGTAACTACGCCAGCAGTAACTGAGCCATTAGTAAATAATTCAGTTACTGATGAGTCAACGGTTGATGAGCAAGAAATAGATGAAGTCACTGATAATACTGCTGAAGAAGTTTTTGAAACAACTATTCACTCTAGCATGACTGCAACTGCTAGTAACATATCTGAGCAAGCCCCTGAAGTAGCTGAAAAGGCTGCAAACTCTACTCAGCAAGATTCTGAAAATGGCAGTGGTGTAGATACATTAATCTATCTCCCCAAACTCTCATTAAAAACACCACTGGCTTGCCTCAAACAAGCACAAATCGCCGAAAAAAGTAGTGAATATAAAAAGCTACCCAAACGCACCAAAAACATGCTTGATAAGCATGGTGAGTGGGTTAATCCTTCTGCTGAACTGCCTTATCAAACAGACATAGCTGTTGAAGACAAACCAGCATACCTAGCTTTTCTACAACAGCTATTAGATACTCTTGAAAACAAACAATTAACGTCCGAACAAAAAGTCGCTGAGCTAACTAAAGTTGAAGAACAAGAAAGCTGGCAGCCATTCGTAACCAGCCATTTTGGAAACGACGAAGATTGGAAAATTGCCAAGAGCATTGAGCAAGAAGTAAAAAGTATTAAAGGTATCAGTACTAAACTCGCAGTGCTGCTATTTAAACAGGGTTACACTAGTAAGCAGGCTATTTGCAACGCACCTGATGATGTATTACTTGCCTTACCTCGTGTGGGCAAAGCTACCTTGGAAAAAATACGAAACTCAAACAAATAACACCGAAACAAGAGTGGCTTATTTACACCTTATTGATATAGGCTGCTCTTTTTATTAAAAATTCGAACGTGGCAGTTTAGCATTAGATATATTCCTATCAATAATTTGCTGTATTACCCCCTCTTCTTTCATACTTTGTATTTCAGAATTAAATTTTTCAAGAAAGGATGTTGCATCCTTGTTTGAAAAGTCTGCAGAAAGAGCAAGGTAACCAGCCTCTTCTTCAATTTTAAAAATTTCCATAATATCTTCAATTTCTATACTAGGATATTTGTTTTTTAGTGCTTTCAAATACCACTGTATTGTTACACGATCATTGATATGGCAGTCTAACCTGCCAGGAGCAAGCTTACGAATAGCATTTTCAGGCCCAGAAACCTTGGTTGCATTAATTTCATTGTTATTAACACCTTGCCAAAATTTATTTCCTCCCATAAGTACACCCAAACTCAATACAAATCTGGCATGTTTTAAATCATCAGGCCAAGCCTTCAGTTGTTTAAAGTTAATTCCTATTTTCATTAAGTTTTTGATATTACAAAATACCGTTGATATTTCCTGCATAATGGGAATAGAGTAATATCCCAAAAATGGCCGCTTAGCTGGAAAATAATGGGGCGGAAAAATACCTTCAGCTTTACCTGATTTAACCATATGTAACGCCCGTTTCCAGGGCATTAGCTCGATTGTAATGTCTTCACGCCCTATTCTTTTAAATGCTTGCTTAATGATTTCCGTATAAATCCCTTTAGGAACACCATTATCCAAATAAGAAAAAGGAGGATGAAGGCTATCACCCACTACGATAAATGGCTTACTCTGGTCTGAAGATATAGTCGGTAACTTTTCAGAATACCGACCCATTATGACATCTTCCATAATTTTATCGATTATTCCTTGACTCTTTAGCTTAGCTAATCCCTTATTAAATCTTTCTAACCACTCTTTTGCTCTAGGCACTTTATTAGATATTAATAGATACCACTGCCGCTCTTGAATTGCTCTATGGTGATTAGTTAATATTTTTTGATCACTTCTAGAGAAGTTTTTTGCTAATAGCTCATAGCCTACTTCAGGCTCAATAATAAATAATTGTATTCGATTTGAAATTAGTTTTTTAAAATTAATTATATCTGTATTTCCTATCTCCACATCTATTAAACTACTGTCAGCAGCTTCTTGTATTTGCTCGCCATAAAAATAACCACGAGTCACTCCTATTTTGTATTGCTTCAAATCTTCTATAGTTTCCCAGTTAAACTTGAGATCCTTTCGATGAAAAAACACATGGCGTAATGTTAAAACAGGGTCACTAAATAAAAAGTACTTGGCTCTATCTTTATTTTTTGACCACAACAAAGTAGCATCAATCTTACCATCCTTAGCCGTTTCCATAGACCGCTTCCAAGGGTAAAATATATAGACAACCTTAATTCCTTCTAACGCAAACGCTTCAGTCACTATATGCGATCCTGCACCATATTCATTATAGTGCTGAGATAAAAATGGCGGCCACTCTCCGCTAGCAATGCGAATTCTTTCTTCACCGAGTACTACGGGTGATATAAGTATCCAAAATATCAACAAGAGTTTATATTGCATAAAACATTATCCACCTAATCTTACCTCTATATTATAGGCGGCTAATAAGTAACTTGATTGCAGTAGCAAGTGCTTTAACAAATGAATGGAGGTAAATACTTCTTCGCACAATCAATAACAGCTTTTATCTGATGAATTTTGTCAGCACCAAACCCTCAGATAGTTGCAGATGCTGTGGCTAAGGTGATTGCTACAACACCTGGTTCACGACCATTTCGAGCTGTGGTTGATAAGATAGGAATGGGAGAGCCGATTGAAGCCTACAACCAGCAATTGGCTGCATTAACTAAAGACATTTACCAAACATTTGGTACTGCTGAAATGTTAGAGCTGAAAGTACAGTAAAATATAATACCTTGATTAAGTGCCTCCATCGATTTTTGGAGGCTCTATTTATTTTATATTGGATAAATTGACAATTTAGATTCAACAGCTGGAGTCTGGAGTATAGTCAAACTATACCCATCATGAATCATTTTTAGGTGTAAAAATAAGCACCGATTCAGCTATACTCCAGCCTTTAACATCTCCCAACAATATCTCTTGCCAGTTATTATGAATATTGTGTACCAAAGTTATCAATCCACCTACTGTCTATTTTAAATTATTATTTGAGTATTTATTACCCACCATGCAAGTATTTTTCACACTCCTACCAGCTATACTAAATAATGCTAACTTAAGCTCGGTTGTGATGTTTCCTGGCCGATAATAACTACCTGTGTCTATTTCCGGTTCATACCTTCCATCATTCAGCCATAAGGTAACTGACTCTACTTTTTTACAAGGGTTTGGATTAACAACTTCCCAGATATAGGCCGCATTCGACTGCATCGGACCAGCTGGTACATGCAATATATCTCGTGCACCGTAAGCAATTCTGGTCATATCATTGGTCTGATGTAGATAAACATCATTACCAAACCGAACAGGCTCTTCATAAGTGGTTCCATCTGTATAATTAAGAGTTAAATATGCAATCTTTCCACCATCCCTACCATCATCTGTTGTATAGTAATTTCGATACATTTGTTGGATTCTTTGCATATAGGTGGTCATTGATAATGACTGGTCAGGGCCTTCCCAAGCACTACTGATAACCAGTGAAATTGATGAAACTGACCCGTTAATAGCTTGTGTAGTGGATTTAGTTCCTTTAGCAGACAGAACCAATGAGTTTGGAGAGTCCTCTGGTAGTGTTTGCACTACTGAGGCAAAGGATTCAGCAGGTTCACTTCCTTTCATTACCACCTGTGAAAAGTCAAATCCTGGGCTAGCTAAGCTCCAATCATTAGTTTCACCAATCAAATCTGCATTATAATTTTCAATGGGAAATACTTTGTAACTATCACCTCCATATATATTTGGGTTAACGGAAGTAATTCTAGAAATATCAACACCATACTTACTAGTAAACTCCCAAAAATGTGGTAGATTCTTTTGATTTGTATTCCAGAACAAATTAGCTTCATGCACTATTTTTGAAAATGACCAATAGTCAGCATATCCTTCTGATACTTTTCCTTGTGCAGTACTGTTCATTACAGAACACCAAGGATAAGGTGATGACCATTTATTAGAATACATAGTCTCTGTTTCAGTCATTGTAGGCAAATCATAAGGTGATGTATCAGCTTTATTACTTGAGTAAATAACTGTATCAAATCCACCCTTCTTGAGTTTTTTGATAAAACCTCGTTCGTAGTGCTTACTTCTACTAATCCAATACATAGGCACTATATTCGCGCAATTCTTTGCAAGAGTCGATAGTTGAGCATCAGCATGGAAAGGAGGCCCTCCATTTCTGTCGGGTGTAAGCCCATCGGCCCAGAATCTTACTTCCTGCATACCTAATTCACTTAGATATTTACATTGACGAATAATACTGTCAGACCACACCACTCTTGGCTCCATGAATCTACCTGGGCCCTGAGTAATAAAATCTTGCTCTTCAAATGGAGCACCATTTACCCAGTAATCACCCAATGACTCATCATGGGCAATATTAAATGTTTTTTCTGAAGGGAATGCTGATAATATGTCTTTATAATAAGTATCTGTCAGTGTTTGATAACCTGGGTTAGTTGTATCAAAGAAGTGTGAATATATTTTTCCATTTTTTTCGACCCATGCCCATTCTGGGTGTTTTTTTCTAAACAGTGCACCACCGTAGACTATGGGTACAACCTTTTCAAAATAGTGTTGCTTAGTAAAATGAATTAGTTTTTGCATTTCCTCAGGGGTTAAAAATCTATCCCAAATATAATAGTAACGTCCGTCTCCAATAGCTAAATTACCCAAATATAGTTGGAGTTCATTTACTTTAAATTGACTCAAAGTTCTACGGACTAGTTCCTCCCAGGTTTTCATATCCATTTTCAATTTATCCTTATACATTGTGTAATGAAACCCTCTATTACTTGTATCAGGATAATCAACTATCAAGCCAAAAGGGGAAACTGGCTCAGTTTTCTTAGCATAGTTAAATTTTAAAATTTGTAATAGCGAGACACTAGAGAGGTAGCTACCTGCATAATCTTGCCCAGCTAGAATAATGCCTTTTGAATCTACCTTTAATACATAGCCCTGTCCTGTATTTGACATACTGTGGAAGTATCCAAGTAAACCTTCATCAGCTAATATTGTTGATATATTTTTAGCAGCAATTGTACCAACTAAAATAGAGTTATATGGACGTTCGTTAGCTGTCCAAGGTCGTATTGAAAGGTTAAATCCGAAATAACGTTTTATTTCAGCTCTAAATGTCATAGCACTTTCAATACTTTTTAAATCAGGGACATATATAACTGTCTTACTGTTTATAGTAAATTTTCCAAACTTACCGGGGCTACTCCAACTGACTTGTTTTGGAACAGGAAAAATCTGCGGATAAACCCTATTCCTAACTTCACCAATACCATTGTTACTGCCAATCTCTTGCATTGATAAATTATCTAACCAAAGCATAGGTAAAGGGTCATTCTTGTTCATATCCTGCACTATCTGTAAAGCAGTGAGCCCTTCTTTATAAATTCGAAGTTCATCTATCCTGCCATCAAAGGTATTGATAAGTGTCTTATCATAACTACCAGTATATAGGTCATTATAAGAGAGCTGTAAGTCACCAAATACTTCATCATTTTTATACTGCTCTTTACCATTGATATAAATCTTTAGATCATAGCTTCGATAGCTTACAGCGACATGATTCCAATTGTTGGTATGGGATAAGAATTTTGCTTCATGTGTTTGAATATTTAATCCATATCCTCTAAAAATAATTTTATTATCTACAAGATACAGTTCAAAACTCCCTTTTTTTCCAATAATTGTTCGACGTACTTGATCCGAAGAATTTCTCGGCGCTATCCAGACTGCAATAGTAAACTCATCTTTTAAATTCAAGGAGTCATCATGTGGAATAACCACTGCATCGCCCTTGCCATCCAGGTTTAAACCAATTCCATATTTTCCTTCATCTAGTGCCGCATTACCAATAAAACTACCATGATTAGTAAATTCGCTAATATCATGCACATCGTTATTTCTTACTACATTTTTTGAGTAGTCATAATCATGATAAAGATACAAACGCTCCCAACCACGAATACCAACCCCGCTGAATTGCGGACTAATATAAGCTACTGCAGGTTTTGTTGCTTTTACATGTAGCTCTCCATATGTCCATGCATCCGTATCTTCAACACCAAATAAGGAGTCAACATAACCTATATTTGTATCAGAGGCATCGTACATTCTCATTCTGATACGAACAGATTTTAAGTCTCTACTTTTATAGTAGAAGCCAAATTTATAAAACTTCTGATTTCCTGCTGCTAGATGATTACTTGGCTTAATACCAGAAACAGCATCTCCCCACTCTTTATCTCTAACAGGAATTCTAACTGCTTGTTCACCATGATAAGCATCATTCACTATTTGTGGCAAAAAACTCGCGTCACTTCCAAACCATTTCCAGTCATCGGGTCTTCCTCCAAGATCTCCTTCTTCAAATGAAGCATTAGGCAACATTCCATAGCTCGTAATAGAAACCACAAACAATAATAAAAACCCTGTTAACTTTAAAAAACATTTTTGAATAATTAACATCGCTTAACTCCCTTAAGCAAAGTTATAAATGTGCAAAAATTATTACATTCAGTGTAATTTACTCTTTAGGGCATCTTTAATACATTTATCCCGTTATCAACATCACACACCACTTTCTTAAGTCTATATAAGCTTAAGAATTTCACTCATAATTTTCGTGAATATTTCTATTAGTCTATATAGATTATATAAAATGAAGCCTCTAGAAAAGATCTTTATTAAAAGTGAAAGGGCCGACTAGAGGCCGACCCTGTTGATATGGAAGACAAATTAAGTTAGTTACAAATATTGTACACTTACGCTGCCAAGCTATTTCCTAACATTTCAACATTATCGTGATTTTCCACTACATTACTGATCACCTCAGCCACCTGCTCGGGTGCAAGATTCAAACGTTGATATAACTCATCAGGAATTTGCTCATAAGGTGCATCACCTATCCCCTGCTTTTTCAGCAGCCTTTGTACCATATAAAGTAATAAAGCATACTGTGAATATTCACCATTATAATTTGGGGAGTGTTGGAATCTTATAGCGACTACCAGCTCTTCTGGCATATCCCAATAATGCATTAACCAGCAGCAAACCTGATCACGAGTTACACCAATTAAATAGCGTTCTATTTCTATATGATTAATGTGTTGATTCACTTCCATATAACGACATATATTTGAAAAATGATCTGGAAACACATAAGCCATAACTAAATAGCCAAAATTATGCATTAGCCCGCTTAAATAAGCCAAACCTTTATCTAACTTATTGGCTCCTGTCATTTTACGCACCATTTGCTCAGCTGTCACTGCTGCGTAAGAGGCTTGCTGCCAAAATGGAGTGTAACCTCTTGGCTGATCTTGCGGCAATTCAATGGTTTTATTTAAACACATTGCTACAGCAATGCTCATAATAAAATCAAAACCAAGCACCCGGGTAATAGCATCTTTTACATTTTTTATTTCTCCTCTTACACCATAATAAGGAGATGCCGCCCAACTAATAACTTGAGCAGCCAAACTTGGGTCTGACTCAACAATTTTAACTAATTGATTAACATCAGCATTAGGGTCTGAACTCAGTTTCAGTATTTTTTGTGCCGTTTGAGGCAATGGTGGTAGATCAACTGTTTCTTCTAGCTGAGCCCTCATGGCTAACTGAGTGTGAGTATTCACAGCCTGAGTGATTTCAAAAATATCTTGCTGCCACGTTTCAGGGCTTTCAGCCGTTTCAGCCACTTGTACACTGAATTGCGATTGAGTATAGTGACTTGACAGTTTTTTATAATCATCATTTGTTATACTTATTAGCCGTTCTTTTTTACCACTATCAAGCCATAATGGTTCATCAGATTTAAATAATTGGCTATCAATGATGACTGGAAAGTCAAATAATTGAGGAATTGCGGGCAAGGTTTCTAGCTGGTTATTCTCTAATAGCTTACTTAGTTTCTCCCCCTCAATTGCGGTAAGTTTGCGGTTGAATTGTGAGTTAAAGAAGTTTAAGTCGATGATATGAGTTCGTGGACAAATTACCATCACTCTTCCTTTATCATCTTCTAACAAAGTACAATAGATAATATTAGATAAGTTCTGGTTATTATCATTCAGCTCTTTATACTCACCAGCTTTAACTGTAATACCCTGCTGCTTCAAGATCTCCTTAACATTTTCTGGAATATTATTCATGTCCCAACCTAACTGATAGTCTAAATGACATAATTATAGCCTGGGTATTGAAACCAGACCCAAAACATGAAATATAGTGTAAAGTCAGATATTTATGCGTACATCTCTAGCGTTAAACTATTGTTATCTACTGTTCAGTTATCATGCAGTTTTATAATAAAACAAGCCGCAACATCCAGTAAAAGTGATATATAACCATGGTTTCATTTCTGTACTGAAGGGCATTCAAACAAACTTATACCCCCCATAAAATTGCTTATAAAATGGTATTGAAAAATTAAAAATTTCAAACACACAAACCAACATATTGCTTTCATCAATAAGAAACAGTATTTTTACTTTTACAAAAATCTGAGTTCAAAAAATTTTCGAGAAAAATAATGCCAGCAAACAGAATTTATTTATGGACAATAAGCGCTACCATTTTAACCTTGATAGTTGGAGCGATAGCAGGAGCCATTACCGAGCACATTCTTATACCTTACTCAATAATAAATAACCCGGTAGACCAATTAGGTTTATATTTTCATATTATTGGCTTAACGGGTATGATTGCAGTTGTTACTGCTTACTATGGGTTGATTTCAGACTGGTGGGATAAAGGTGACTTTACATTTAATGCTATCAATTTATACGGTGGCATCATGCTTCTTATTTCATTATGCGTTCATTTTAACCTAGGTTCATTTATCATTGAAATTTTCTGGATCGCTATTGCAATTAAAGGCTTACGTAATTTTTCACAAAATAATAGCTTACCAAGCTCTAATTAATATATAGCCAATACGAATGGCTTTTAGGTGAAGCCATCAAGTAACAAAACCCTAAAGGTTATCTAATGATAACCTTTAGGACAGGCACCTCTCATAAACAACCGACATTATGGTTTAAACATATTTTTCAATTCTGCTATTAGTGATTAGCTCTCCAGAGTCCGTGTGACCAACCCGTGTCGCTTTTTCAAATAGCCAAATCAAGCTAATCGCTGCTGCAGCCAACCCTGCTGCCAACCCCCACCAAACACCAGTCCCCTGCCACTGCCAGTAAAAACCAAGCAATAATGCAACAGGCAAGCCTACCAGCCAATAACTACTAATTGCTAGCAGCATTGGGCGCTTTGCTTCTTTTAGCCCCCTTAATGCCGAGCTGGCAATAGTCTGTGATCCATCAAAAATCTCAAAGTAAGCAGCAATAATCAATAACTGACTTGCGATAAGAAATACCTGCTGATTTTCTGGATTATTTTTATCCAAATACAAGCCAACAATTACCTCCGGAAATAACCAGAAAGCCAATGCAGCAACTAACATCAAACAAGCTCCCATACCTAACCCCAACCAACCATATTGACGACAAGCTTGAATGTTATTGTGCCCTAGTTCATGGCCTACTTTTATGCCCGTTGCTTGGGCAATACCCATTGCAACCATAAAAGGCACAGTAATAGTTTGTATGGTTATTTGATGAGCCGCCAATGTGTCATTGCCAAATAATCCCATCATAAATGCTGTCGTTGAAAATAATCCCACTTCGGCAAGGTAAGTAATACCTTGTGGAATACCTAACTTCAATGTCTCTTTACAATAAAAACCAAGGCGGAGTTTTCCAATAAAGGCATTACGTTGTTCAGCTAACTTAGGATGGTAAAGTATGTAAGCAACTAGTAAAATAAAGCTCGTTATATGCACAACACTTGTTGCCACCCCGATACCCTTAATACCTAAATTAGGAAAACCAAAGCTGCCCGTAATTAATAGGTAGTTAATCGGTATATTCAGTAATACATCAATCCAGGCAATTATTGTGACTACTCTGGTATGGCCTAATGGCATTACCGTAAACCTTAGCGCTTGAAACCATAGCCCAGGCAACACTCCCCAGAAAAAACCCTGCAAGTATTGATCTGCAAGTTCAGTAGTGACTTCACTTTGCCCAGTTAAATTTATAAGTTCTCTAGCCCAAAACAGAACCAATAAAATCAATACTCCAAAACCGGTGGCTACGATTAAGCTGGCATAACTGTATTGTTTAACTGTTCCATCAGGTGTTTTATGTGCACAAGGTGCAATCAAATTTGAGGTTGCACCCAACACCCCCAATGCCAAGGTTAACAATAAGCCGGTTATAGTTACCCCTAGACCGCCACCAGCCAAAGCCTCTTTACCTAGGATTCCCATCATAATGGTGTCGGTTAAGCCTAATGCAACTAAGGCCACTTGAGACAAAATAATGGGCCAAGCTAAAGTAGAAAGCGCCTTTGCTTGCTTTGAAAAAACCGACAACTGTTTCATATTTCTTAACAACACTTCATATAAGAAAGGCAATATAAAAGTAGCCTACTGGGGACAGTAGGCATATAAAGGGTAGACCCTAATGGGAGTTAATAAGGGCATCAGCACATTCTCTACCTAGAGTTTCAACCTACCTGGATAGGTTTCAGCGACCAGGCACACTACAAGAGGTTTGGGCCAACGGTTGTGTGGGTACCTGGCTAAGTCGGAGCGCTGGTATCTGTGCTGATTAGGACCACTGACCCTCGCTTGAAGGACACAACCACTTAAAGGGCGCAATCAGCCCAAATACCCAGATATTTTGACATCTGGCGAAATATTTAGGCTCGGGTTATGATCAAGCAAACGTCAACGGACGCTTATTAATTTATTACTATCTCTTATTAACTATCAAACGATATTAATTCATGGTAGGTATGACAAAAACACATGTCTTGGCGAAGAAAAAACTTACCACCCCTAAAAGCCTTGCGTGCCTTCGAGGCCGCAGCGCGTCATGGCAGCTTTACTGAAGCAGCCACTGAGTTATTTGTTACCCAAGGCGCTATCAGTCGCCAAGTAAAAACCCTGGAAGACTTCTTCAACTGCCAACTATTTAAACGTACTTCCAGGGGATTGCAATTAACGCCTTCTGGTCACGACTTATTTCAAACACTTTCTGAATCCTTTGACGCTATTTGCCGTACAACAGACTATTTATTACAACCACGCAATCGATTAAATGTAGTTGTGCCTCCTACTTTCTCTGTTAAATGGTTATTGCCCCGGCTGGCTAAGTTTCAGCAGCTTCAGCCCAATATCGAGCTATCTCTTACTACTATGTGGGAGCAACATCATTATGATGTACAGCATGAGTTTCAGGCTGCTATTGTGAATGATGCTATCGTTGAAGTACCAAACCATGCTATTCCATTATTTAAAGAAACCATGGCACCTGTTTGTTCACCTGCTTTTTTAGCAAAGCATGAAATAAGCAATATCAGTGGACTTAGCACAGTTAATCTGCTTCATCCTACCCGAGACAAAACAGACTGGAAAAACTGGTTAAACGCCAACCATGTTAATAATATTGATACCGATAGTGGCTTAGTGTTTGATGCTATGGAACTAGCTATTAGTGCAGCTGTACGAGGTCATGGCGTTGCGATGGTTGACTTAACCATGGTGCAGGAAGAGCTTGAATTAGGTTATCTAGTAAAACCTTTCGATGAGTCGCTTGAAAATGGTATTGGTTATTTTTTGGTTCACTCTTTCGAGCAGCGATTTCAGCAACAAATAGAGGCGTTTAAAAACTGGTTATTTACTGAAATAGCGCTAGACCAACAAAGCGAGCCTAGCACTTAAGGGCTGATTTTCGGCAGGCCATCAGCATGCCTTCAAACCAACCCCTTGATTGCGAATTTACCAGAAGGCCAGAGACAGCAAACAATGATTAGAGGTGCCCCTAGATATTATTTCGCTTTTAAGGTTTTAACCCCTTCTTGGGTGCCAAGTAATAGGATGTCAGCAGGACGTCTGGCAAATAGACCATTAGTTACCACACCAACAATTTGGTTAATGGCTTCTTCTAGCTGAACGGCAGAGCCAATATCTAGGTTCCATACATCCAAGATGATGTTGCCATTATCTGTGACAGTGCCGTCTCGATAAACAGGGTCACCACCTAACTTAACCAGCTCTCGTGCTACATAACTGCGAGCCATTGGTATTACCTCAACCGGTAAAGGAAAAGCGCCCAACTTACCTACCAGTTTTGACTCATCTGCAATACAAATAAACTGCTCAGCCACAGCGGCTACAATTTTTTCACGAGTCAGCGCTGCACCACCTCCCTTAATTAAGTGCAGGTGCTCATTAGCCTCATCCGCCCCGTCGATATACCACTTGATTTCGCTGACCACATTCAGGTCATAAACAGGAATACCATGCCCTTTTAAACGCTCTGCACTTGCTTGGGAGCTAGCTACAGCACCATCAAAGCGATCTTTATAAGCAGCCAATGCATCAATAAAGTAATTGGCCGTTGAGCCAGTGCCAACTCCAACGATACTGTCTTCTTCCAATTGGTCAACAATCTGCTCAAGGGCAGTTTGTGCTACAGCCTGCTTTAATTCATCTTGGTTCATGAGTGTGTGTTCCTGGGAGGAGATTAATCAGTTAGCACATTATCCTACAAATAATCAGGATTTCCAGGCTACTCTTGTATTCTTAGCTCAAACAGTGTGAAATGCTGAGTTTATAATTATTTGGCACCATTTGCGCCAATATAATATATAGCCAAAGTGAATGGTTTTTAGGGGCGGCCGTCGAGCGATAAAGCCCCATGAGTTTATACAAAATAAATGATTGGGGTGAAGAGCGACGACAACAAACCCTAAAAATCATTCGCGAAGGATATACAAATTCAATTCCATATAGTTTAAATCAGTGTCTTAGTTATTATTATGCTTCAACCGTATGTAAAAAAAATTCTCGAAGCCCCTGTTTATGATATAGCAGTAGAAACTCCGCTAGATCATGCCACCTTTTTATCTGAAAGACTGCGAAACTCAATTTTAATTAAGCGAGAAGATTTACAGCCGGTATTTTCATTTAAAATTCGTGGTGCCTATAACCGAGTTGTACAACTCACCAAAGCCGAACAGCAACGAGGAGTTATTGCTGCATCTGCGGGTAATCACGCTCAAGGGTTAGCCTTAGCTGCACAGCGGCTTGGTATTAAAGCAGTCATTGTAATGCCACAAACCACCCCCGAAATTAAAGTAAAAGCCGTAAAGTCTCGGGGGGCAGATGTTATTCTTCATGGTGATGCATTTGATCAAGCTTTAGCTTACTCCATGCAGTTAGTGGAGAAGCATGGTTACGTTTATATTCATCCTTATGATGATATCGATACCATTGCTGGCCAAGGCACTATTGGTATGGAAATCCTCCGCCAGCATTCCGGGCCAATTGACGCCATCTTTGTACCTGTTGGTGGTGGTGGTTTAATTGCAGGTATTGCTGCTTATGTAAAATATTTGCGCCCAGAAACCCAAATTATTGGGGTGGAGTATGAAGAGTCTGCTTGTCTTAAAGCTGCTCTGGAAGCTGGGGAAAGAGTTGTTTTACCTCAAGTGGGTATTTTTGCTGATGGTGTTGCAGTTGCTCAAATCGGGCAGGAAACATTTGAAGTATGTAAGCATTACGTTGATGAAGTGATTACGGTGACTGCTGACGAAATCTGTGCCGCAATTAAAGACATCTACGATGATACCCGTTCGATCACGGAACCTGCTGGTGCTCTAGGTATTGCAGGCATTAAAAAGTATGTAGAACGCAAACAAATTAACGGGCAAACCTTATTAGCTATTGATAGCGGTGCCAATGTTAACTTTGATCGGCTACGCTATATCTCTGAGCGTGCAGAACTAGGAGAGCGCCGTGAAGCAATCATTGCAGTAACAATTCCAGAAAAACCCGGTAGTTTCAAAACGTTTTGCCAAACCTTAGGCAAGCGAAATATCACTGAATTTAACTATCGCTATTACGATAATAAACAGGCACATATTTTTGTTGGCGTGCAAACCAAGCCCGATACTGATACCAAAGAGCAGCTCGTTCAACAGTTGCAGGATGCAGGCTACCCTGTTGTTGATTTAAGTGATAATGAAATGGCAAAACTACATATTCGTCATATGGTTGGCGGCCATGCAGAAGCCGTAAAAGACGAAGTAGTTTATCGATTTGAGTTTCCTGAGCGGCCTGGCGCACTACTTAACTTTTTAAACAAGCTAGGGCAACGCTGGAATATTTCCATGTTCCATTACCGCAACCATGGAGCTGCTTATGGCAGGGTAGTGGTTGGTCTGCAAGTACCCAGCAATGACCGCGAAAAAGTGCCTGCGTTTTTAACTGATATTGGCTATCACTACTGGGAAGAATCTGAAAACCCTGCTTATCAGCTGTTTTTATCAAATCAGTAGTTTTTATAGATAGTTAAAAGTGAAGATTTTTATGGACTATTAGCGAGTAAGGGTTAGTGGTGGTTTTTCATCCTGGTGCGAGCAGGTGCGATTACGTCCTTGCTTTTTAGCCTGCATAAGCGCTGCTTCTGCTTGTCTCAATAATTCGTGACTACTGCTACCTGGTTGCGGGGTACAAGATGCTAAACCAATGCTTAAGGTAATATAGGTCGAAACATCTGAAAGGGGATGGCTAATGTAAGCATCCCCAATATTATGATGAATTCGGCGCGCAATTTCCTGAGCGCCTCGTAAATCAGTTTCAGGCAAAATTGCGGCAAACTCACCGCCACCATATCGAGCCAGTAAATCAGTACTACGAGTAATTGAACGCTTAAGAATACTCGCAATATCCTTCAAACAAATATCTCCTTGCTGATGCCCTTGGCTGTCATTATATTTTTTAAATCTATCTAAATCTGTCATCATGAGAGCAATAGGTTCATTTTGTCGAATGGCTCGGCTCCACTCCTCCTCAAGACAATTATCAAAATGCTTGCGATTAAATAGTCCGGTTAACGAGTCCCGAGTGGCTAAATTAATTAAGCGTTGCTCCATCTCTTTATTTGCAGTGACATCATGAGCCACAATTATTAAGTATTTTTTATGATGATGGTTAACCATGCGAGTTGTTATTTCTACCTGTAAAGCGCCGCCATCTTTTTTTATTACTTCCATTTGATAGATATTTGAGGTGAGTTTTCGTCGAGAGCTCATCGCTTTCTTTATTACTCGGTCCATTTTTTCAGCAATAAGCGTTCCTTCCTCGAGTGCTGCAACAAACTCTTCTTCTGTATAACCTAATGAAGCATAAGTGGACGTATTATAATAAAGCAGGTCTCTTGTTTCAGGGTCTACCACCATCAGTGCATCACGCGACTGATTAATCAGATCAAAAAACAGTTCAAGCTGAGTATTACTTTCCTTGAGTGTTTTTTCTGTTTCATTGCTCCTTGCAACTTCCTCCTTTAAACTGCTAATCGCTTGCTCAGCCGTACGGTCATCTAAATAAGAGCGACGCAATAGCACGATGCTGGTGCAAATCATCATGGTAAAAATAAAGCCTGAAAATAACACAACGGTTGGAAGCAATGATCGACTGCGGCTTACCAGTTCTGCACTAGGGTACGCTTGTACAACCCAAGGAGAGTGCTGATTAGGGTTAATCGTATGTTCAGCTGCTGGTTTACCAAAAAAGCCGCTGGGTTTTAGCACAGTAGATGAGAAATAAATAACCTTATTCCTTTCTCTAATCTCAAAATAAAATCCCTTATAAATAGGCAGCTGAGTGATACTTTCAACTAATGCTTTAACCCGAAATACTGCCACAATATAGCCATGAAAGCGGCCAGTTAAATCAAAGATAGGCGTATAATTAATAAAACCCTCCCCTCCCTGTTTCAACTGAATAACTTGAGTAATCACACTGGTTTTACTGCTAAAGGCGCGACGTAAATGCACTACGGCCGGATTATCAGCGGGCACTCGAAAATTCAATGCCTGTTCATTGCCTTCATAAGGGACCAACCAACGAATTTGGTAATCGGAGTCCATCCATTCTATCGCTTGAAACTCTGGGAAATCCTTCAGCAGTTGATTTGCATCAGCCATCCAGGTCGTCTTATCCATATCACCCTGGTGTGACCAGCGGGCAGCCATTCGCTCAACAGCTTTGCGTTGAGTATTCAAAATAGACGATATTCCATTCCCCAACTGCTGTGCAGTATGTTGTGCATGATGCGTTAAAAACCGTAAATCTTTTTTCTCCATGATTAAGGCAAATAACGTTGAGATAATGACCAGCACAATCGCCAAATAACCAGCAATCCACTGCGGTATTTTATCCTGAACGGTAGCCTGCCAGTTGGTGAAGGCTGCCAGTAAGCACAGTCCTATTGTTATTAGAGCAATATTGATCAGCAGACTGAAGCTTAGAATTTGAGCAAAACCATAGCTATCTGGCAGCTTTAGCGCCATCGCGATTAGCCCTGATGCACCAAAAATTAAGGGTATAGCAGCCAAACCACATTTATATAAGTGTGAGTTGCTAAAAAGAGGTAGTTTATCTGGTTTGATTAGGCATAACGCTGCACACACCAGGCTAACCGTGACACTGCCAGGTATCGCTATAACCTCATGATCATCCCCATCCAATGTTAATAGCTCATTCTCAACATAAAACTGTTGAATAGAAATGCCTTCAAATAGCGAGAACAATGCAGAAACAATAGCCACACAAGCGATGCCAATTGCCAGCCAGGCATTATGGAGACGGGCTACCATACCTATCCCTAGTAACATCAAACTGATAGCCACAGGTTGAGAAATTTCAGATACAAAAAGATAAACGCTGATGAGGGATACTAATAAGCCACCACCAACATTAATCCACTTAACTAAACTCGATTCTGTTGTAGGGGATAACACAGCTGCCCTTTCCTGCTCCATATTTCAAGCATAGTCACAACCGATTTAGTTGGCTAGAGCTTAATATACAGGCTTGTTATCCACTATTTTACTATTAATCAACTGATTGGCGAACTCATGTTATATGCATAAAACTGGTAAACGTCTTCAAAGTCATTTATTTTCTGGCAAGGTACTTTTTTGTAGTCATTGTGGACTGGTACCAAGAAAAACCAATGTCACCAGTGAAACAGTTATTACTTTATTAAACTCACCGACCAGGCACCATAGCTAAAATTTCATTCCACTGTTTTTCAGCTACTGGCATGATTGATAAGCGACTACCTCTTTGTACAAGTGGTAAATCCTTTAACAGAGGATTTTCCTTTAAGTGCTGCAACGAAACCAAGTGTGTGAACTTTTCTACAAACCGGATATCTACCATAAACCAGCGAGGATTATCGACTGTACTTTTTGGGTCAAAATAAGCGGAGTCCGGATCAAGTGCCGTATGATCTGGGTAAGCTTCTTTGACGACTTTCGCTATTCCTGCAATTCCAGTGTTTTTGCAACTGGAGTGATAAAAAAACACCAAATCCCCTTTGTGCATTTGATCACGCATCATATTTCTCGCCTGATAATTTCTTACCCCATCCCAGTGCTCTGTTTGATTAGGGCAATTGGCAAGATCGTCTATACTGAAAACACCGGGTTCAGACTTCATTAACCAGTAATTTGGCATGTAAGAAATATTCCTTGCGTTTTATATGCTAATTGGTTTTACTTCACACATATTTTAAACTGTGGCTATAGTCACGTTCATTCAATTAACTAATGAGTACAATTAAACCACAATGCTCATACGGCACATGTGAAGTACTTAGTCAGTGACTTACTTAGAGATCAATGTACTTCGTAGTCAAAGTACTTAGTAACTCAGGCCATTGGTGACTAGCAAACAACTAATACAAATAAGCGATAAATTTGCTACATAGACAATTGTTACATACATGGACCACAAAACAAGTAGCAATTTGCTCACCACAGTTTACTAGAACGTGTGTAGTAACACCGCTGAGAAAGATTAAAAGTCTCAGTGTGGCAATAAAAGAGCTTGTGACTGTCTTGCATACTGCAAAGACCACTTGGGGAAATTTAGTAATTAACTGAAAAACCAGCAGGGTTAGTGGAAATGACACAAAAAAACAAACCTGATTTTATGCTGGTGTTAGTTTTTATTTTTGGCTTGGGGGTGCTAACCACAGGTTTTGCTCAAATGACTTTGTCAAAAAGTTCAGCTGAGCTCGCCACCGTTACAAATAATGCTACACCAACAGTAAACCAATCAAACACCAAAACACAACGCACACTATAAATAGGTATACTCAAATAAATCCAGAGTACATAATTGCTTACTAGCAAGTCATTTAGCACTCCGACACCACTACATTGTTGTCTAGTGGTACACTTGCCTGCTAGCCATACCTTACCTAGCTATATAGTAATTACTATCGCTGGCAATTCCTGCCAGCGGAATATCCCAGCTAGCAGTGGGTAGTTTATCCACTTGTTGGCACTCATGGGCCAAACCTACCAAATTAGGGCGAGGCTTCAATGGATTTTTCACAATAAATTCAAAGGTTCTGTCATAAAAACCTCCCCCCATTCCTAAACGGCCTCCATATTGATCAAAGCCTACCAACGGCAACAATACTAAGTCCATCGCCCAAGCAGACTTTAGACGCTCAGTTCGTACAGTTGGTTCCAATATATTAAAGCGGTTAGGTGCTAGTTTTGTCTTCGGCCTATAACGAAGAAACCACAATCGATTATGATAAATAGGATGCAACACGGGTAAATAACAGTGTTTATTCATTTCCCAAGCTGCTTCAATTATTTTCAGGGGATTAATTTCACCATCATTCGCTAAATATACTGCTATATGTTTAGCCTTCAGAAATTCTGGTCTATTTAATAAAACTTTAAGTAGTCGCTGGCTAGCTAACTGTTGTTGCTGAAAAGTAAGTGCCTGACGAGCTTGACGCAACTGAGCTCTCAACTGTGTTCGTGACATAGGGTTTTGGACGTCTGATGAGTCCTCTAGCTGATTACAATCTAGCACCAGGATTTCTTTATCTGTTGTCTGGTTTTTAGTTATTATTAGCCGGTGTTGTTAGTGGAGGATAAACTACTGGAGTTAAAACCGCCCCCCAATCCGCCGCTGTCAATTGGGCCCTTGAACCCTAGGTTCAAGGTGGTGGCTGCTGAGATGTTTTGGGCTTTCCGCCTATAGCGGACTTGCACGCCGACACCTGCAAGGAGCCTCCAGTTCCTAAATTATCGGCTCAGGGACATTCATGACTGGCCAACAGAGCAGGGAGCTTGATTTCATTATATCGATTTGAGTTAGATTGTCGCCCCTTTTTTTATGAAAATTTCTAATCAAAAGCAGGCGTATCACCATCTGTTAATACTTGTTCGACTTTATCCAGCAAGGACTGCAACTGTGCTTGGGTATCTTCTTCTGCTAGCTGCCGCTGCTGGGCTAGCTGTAATAGTTCATGAGCAATATTCAATGCTGCCATGACAGCAATCCGCTCCAATCCAACCACAGCACCTCTTTCCCGAATCTCTCGCATTTTGTTATCTAGGTACTGGGCTGCATCAACCAGAGCACGCTGCTCTTCAGGTTTACAACTTACCCGATACCCTTTATCTAAAATATTAACTGTTGCTGTTTGTGTTGTTGTGTCACTCATGATTCTTGTTCCAGCGTTCTTAACCGAGTGATCATCGCCTCAACCTTAGTGCGGGCAATTTCATTTTTTTCTATCAAATATACCCGCTCTTCACGCCACTGCTGTTCATTGGCACGAAGCTGAGCATTTTCCTGTTTTAATTGTTCGCACAAGGCGACCAACTGTTCAATTTTATTTGCAAGCTGCTGAAATAAGTGATGATCCATTTTAAACGACTAAGGTATCAGGGTATAAGGCTTGCGATTACTATAGTGGGCCGTTCTGTCAGGGTCAATCCAACACCAGCTATTTCAACGCCTTCCTTTTAATATTAGGTTTTAAAATTACTCTTTATATCAGTAATCGCTTCACTCTTAAGGTGTACAGTAGTTTGCAATACCCTCAAATGTTAGGATAGAGACAAACTAAACATCTAGGTAGAATTGCAATGACAAATGCAGCTCAAACTTCTTCAGCAACTATTAGCTTTGATGATGTTGCTAACCTGTTTGTTTCATTGGAGCTGTTTGCCTCTCCAGCTGAATTACATGGTTTGTTAACAGGTATGCTAGCAGGTGGCCTGAAGTTATCAGCCGATAGCTGGCTTTGCCAAGTTCAACAACTGTTGGATATTGAAGAAGTGTTGCCTGATCAGGCTAAGGTTTTGCTAGTTTCCTTATATCAGCAAACAGAGGAGCAGTTGGCTGACCCTGAATACGGCTTTCGTTTGTTACTGCCAGATGACAACGCTGAATTGGAAAGTCGTCTGAAAGAACTCTCTAACTGGACTCATAGTTTTTTAGCTGGGTTTGGTTTATCTGGCCAGCAACAAGCCCAACTATCTACTGATGTAAAAGACATTCTTTTAGACTTTACTGAAATTTCACAAGTACAAAGTGAAGACATAGAAGAAGCAGACTCTAATGAAATGGACTGGCACCAGGTCACTGAATATGTCCGTATTAACGCAATACTGGTGTTTAGTGAGTGTGGCCCAAAAGGCTCTACTGAAAAAAGTGACAACCAGCTTCACTAGTTTGAATATACTAATTAGGGGTTAAACATAATAATGAAACAGCTACCCACTTCAGAATACAAACAACGTCGCTCCAATTTAATGGCAGAAATGGACGACAACAGTATTGCAATAATACCTTCAGCCCCCATCCAAATCCGCAATAGAGATGTTGATTACCCTTATCGACAAGACAGTGATTTTTATTATTTGTCAGGTTTTCCTGAACCTGAAGCGGTGCTAGTACTTATTCCAGGGCGTAGCCATGGCGAAGCCATTTTATTTTGCCGAGAAAAAGATCCAGAAAAAGAATTATGGGAAGGCTTACGAGCAGGCCAAGAAGGTGCTTGTGAAAAATACGGCTTTGATGATGCCTTTCCAGTCAGCGATATTGATGAAATATTACCAGGGCTAATTGAAGGCAAGTCTCGTGTTTATTATGAAATAGGCACCAATGAGATTTTTGACCGCCGAATGATGAGCTGGATTAATTCCATCAAAGCCAAAACTAAACAGGGGGCAGTTCCACCAGGCGAGTTTGTTGCACTTGACCATATTCTGCATGAAATGCGTATTTTTAAGAGTAAAGCAGAAATAGCGCTTATGAAAAAGGCAGCGGAAATTTCTGCCAATGCCCACTTAAGAGCTATGAAGGCCTGCCAACCTGGCTGTTATGAATATCAACTCGAAGCAGAGCTACTGCATGAGTTTGTTTACAATGGCTGTCGTGCAGTAGCCTATAACAGTATAGTTGGTGGTGGCGTTAATGCTTGCATACTACATTACACTGAAAATAATGATGTGTTGGCTGATGGTGATTTAGTACTGATTGATGCAGGCTGTGAGCTAGACCATTACGCCTCTGATATTACCCGAACTTTTCCGGTTAATGGCAAATTTAGCAAAGAGCAGCGAGCCATTTATGAACTGGTATTAAAAGCTCAATTAGCTGCAATTGAAGCAGTCCAACCAGGTAATCATTTTAATCAGCCCAATGATGTAACAGTGCAAGTAATCACTGAAGGGTTAGTTGAACTTGGTTTGCTCTCAGGTGATGTTGAACAACTAATTAAAGAAGAAAAATATAAACCTTTTTATATGCACAAAGCGGGTCACTGGCTGGGCATGGATGTACATGATGTGGGTGAATATAAAATTGATGGTGAATGGCGTAAATTAGAGCCCGGCATGGTACTCACCATTGAGCCCGGTATTTATATTGCCCCTGATAATGAAGATGTAGAAAAACGCTGGCGTGGCATTGGGGTAAGAATAGAAGACGATCTAGTCGTTACTGAATCTAGCCATATAGTCCTGTCAGCAGATGTGCCTAAAGAAGTTGCAGCAATAGAAGCTTTAATGGCCAAGTCAGCTTAAAGGTATTGTGAAAAGTGATGAGTGCCGTAGTTTTACAGCATACTCCATTAGTCGGTGATGCTAAATGACTCAAACTAACCAGCCTGACAATCATTTTCCTGTGGTGATCATTGGAGGCGGCATGGTAGGTGCTTCATTAGCGCTTGCCCTGCAAACTAGTCTAGCTAAACATAGTAACTCGCCTCCTATGCCTGTGGCGATTATTGAGCCTTACCCAGCCAATCAGCTGAGCCAGCAACCTAGTTATGATGCTCGTTCTACTGCATTATCTCTTGGTAGTCAGTTGTTATTAGAGCAGTTAGCCGTTTGGCAGTCACTGGCTCAGCATGCAACAGCAATCAAGCATATTCATGTGTCAGACCAGGGCCGGTTTGGCTTTACCCGAATGAGTGCAGATGAGTATCAACTGGATGCCTTCGGCTATGTGGTGGCAAATCAGCAGTTGGGACAAAGTTTATTCAAAGTAATCCAGCAATACCCTGCTATTGAGTTATTATCACCAGCAACTGCCAGCCAAGTAAAACCTTTACCAACAGGCTATGCCATTGAAGTACAACAGGGAGAGAAAAAAAGCTGGCTAACGACAGACTTGCTGGTAATTGCAGATGGCGGTCGTTCGCCATTAATCACCCAGCTGGGTATTAATGTGCAGTGTACGGATTATCACCAAACAGCCATTATTGCCAATGTAACAACCTCAAAACCTAATCAAGGCCAGGCCTTTGAGCGCTTTACTGAACAAGGCCCCATGGCTTTGCTGCCATTAGCTAAAAATCATTCAGCATTGATTTGGTCTATATACCAGGATCAAGCCCAGCAGTGGCTGGAAGCAACAGACAGCCACTTTCTTGAGTCATTACAAAAACATTTTGGTTACCGCCTAGGCCGCTTTACTAAAATAGGGCAGCGCTTCTATTACCCGCTCTCATTAAAATACAGCTCTGAGCAAATTCGACCTGGACTGGTGGTATTAGGTAATGCAGCACATGCCTTACATCCTGTGGCAGGTCAAGGCTTTAACCTGGCATTAAGAGATACCCTACAACTGGCGAACTTATTAAAAGACAGCTGGGAGCAACACGGAGCCATCAATGACTATGCCATTCTGCGTCGTTATTTAGCTTTACAAGAAAGTGATCAAATAATCACAATGCTTGGTAGTGACTGGCTAGTAAAAGCTTTCAGCAACCAACATACTGGACTATCCGTTGTTAGAAATATTGGTTTAGTTGGGCTAGATCTATTATCGGAAGCAAAAACTATTTTTACCAAGCAAGCAATGGGTGTCGGTTTTAACCAAACAAGCATTTAGCTTAGCAGCTTAACCTCAAATTAGCTTCAAGTTCCCTACCAAGCACGGATTATAGAGCGCGATTTATGAATAATATTAATACCACAGACATTATCATTATTGGTGGTGGACTGGTTGGTGCTACTTTGGCTCTAGCTTTGGCAAAAACCACTTCTCTCAGTATTGCTTTAGTTGATGCCTCCCCAATCCCCATCGAAAAACCTGATACATCAACTGCTGTGTTTGATAACCGGGTTAGCGCCCTAACCCATGCATCTTATAAGCTACTGGATAATCTTGGAGCCTGGAATGCTATTCAACAATCAAGAGTGCAACCTTTCCAACATATGATGGTTTGGGATGCTGAGGGAACCGGCCAGGTAAATTTTGATGCTGACTTAGTGCAACAACAGCAACTGGGGTATATTGCAGAAAACTCAGTTATTGTCAGTGCACTTCACCAGCAACTAAGCCAATACGATAGTATCAAACTAATCCCTAACAGCTCATTTAGTGAGTTAGTTGAAAATAGTGCTGAACAAGTAGTGATTAAACTCGCTACAGGCCAGCAATTAAAGGCCAAATTGGCTGTAGCCGCTGATGGGGCTCACTCCAAGCTACGCAGTCAAGCGAATATTCCACTATCAGAGCAAGACTATCGTCATCATTCATTAGTTAGCACCATACAAGCTGAGCATTATCATAATGATACCGCTTATCAGGCATTTTTACCTTCAGGCCCACTAGCCTTACTACCATTAGCCTCACAACAAAATCAGCACTTTGTCTCTATTGTCTGGTCAAGTTTTCCTGACCATATTCAGCATTTAAAAACTATTGATGAAGAGGCATTTTTGAGTGAATTATATGCTGCAACTGAAGGCTGTTTAGGTCAATTAATCAGCTGCTCTGAGCGAGTAAGTTTTCCACTAAGGTATCGTCATGCTCAATGCTATCATAATGACAGGGTGGTTCTGATTGGTGATGCCGGGCATACCATTCACCCATTGGCTGGACAAGGCGTCAACTTAGGTTTGTTAGATGCAGCTGTGTTAGCAGAAGAAATACAGCAGGCCTCTCAGCGAGGGGGGAGTTACAGCAATCCTCATATTTTGGAACGCTACGAGCGGCGGCGGCGAGGCCATAACCTGTTAATAGCAACCGCCATGCAAGGCTTTCAAGAGCTATTTCACCATGACAACCTTGCCCTACGAGTGTTGCGTAATAAAGGAATGAAGCTAGTGGATGGTTTGGCACCTCTTAAACAAAAACTTATCCAACAGGCAATGTTAATTGATAACAACCAATTACCTGAGTTAGCGCAATAACTAAAGCTAGTGCAATGAGAGCTATCTAACAGTTGTTTATAAAAGGTAATTGATTGATCAAATGCTAATCATTATCATTGGTAGGTGTTAGCATTTCAATAATAACCCCAAATAAAGAATCTCAAATAAATGAGTTAAGGTTTTCTCATGCTCAAATCTCTCAAGCACACCTGCCTGGCAGCTACTGCGGTTATCAGTGCATTCACCTCTATTTATGTAGCAGCTGAGGAAAAACTAGTCGTATATACCGCTCGTAAAGAGCATCTAGTAAAACCTATTTTTGACTTATACACCAAACAAACTGGTGTAAAAATTGACTATATTACTGATAGTGCTGGTCCTTTAATTACACGGCTTCAAGCTGAAGGTAAGAATACACCAGCAGATTTACTTATTACTGTTGATGCTGGCAACCTCTGGCAAGCTCAAGACAAGGGTGTATTACAGTCAGTTAAGTCCAAGACGTTAGAACAAAATATCCCTGCTCACCTACGCGACCCCAACAGCCACTGGTTTGGTTTATCAGTACGGGCTCGCACCATGGTATACGCCACTGACCGAGTAAAGCTGGAAGAACTATCAACCTACGCCAACCTAGCAGACAAAAAATGGGATGGCCGCCTGTGCTTACGCACGTCTAAGAAAGTGTATAACCAATCCTTAGTTGCCACTATTATTGAAAGACTAGGCAAAGAGAAAACTGAGCAAGTGGTTAAAGGCTGGGTAAATAACTTAGCAGCTCCTGTATTTTCTAACGACACGATGGCAATGGAAGCCGTTGCAGCAGGTCAATGTGATGTAACTGTCGTCAATACCTATTACTACGGTCGCTTATTAAAAGAAAAACCAGATACCAAGTTAAAGTTATTCTGGGCTAACCAGAAAACTACTGGTACACATGTGAATGTATCAGGTGCCGGAGTGACCAAATATGCTAAGCACAAAGCAGCTGCCGTGAAATTTTTGGAATGGTTAAGCACCCCCTCTGCACAAAAGATTTTTGCTGATGCTAATATGGAATACCCAGCTAATAGTGCAGTTAAACCAGCTAAGTTAGTGGCAAGCTGGGGAGAGTTTAAAGCAGACCAACTGAATGTTGATATTGCAGGCAGAAAACAAGCAGAAGCTATTAAACTGATGGATCGGGCCGGCTATAAATAACAACGTAATTTTGCGTATGGGCTACTAGTACTAGCTATCTTATTAATACACGCTACAATGCACAACGCTCGCCTTGGAAACTTGGCGGGCGTTTTGTTTTTTCAGTAGGTTATTCCTGTGCAATGACACATCATCGATTTTGGTTTTGGTTGGTTTGTGCTGTCGCTATCATCGTATTACTGCCAATCACGAATTTAATTATCAGCTGGAGCAATTTCCAAACAGATATCTGGCTTCATCTGATAGAAACTCAACTTGGCCAACTGTTGAGTAATACCTTTTGGCTGATTTTTGGTGTTTCTATTGGTGTGACAGTGCTTGGTGTAGGGCTAGCCTGGTTGACTGCCATGTGTGAGTTTCCTGGTCGTAAATGGCTGGACTGGGCATTAATGCTGCCTTTTGCGGTGCCAGCCTATGTAATGGCATTTGTATTTTTAGGAATATTTGAGTTCAGTGGCCCAATTCAAACCCAGTTGCGAGAATGGTTTGGGCCAGGCAATTATTTTCCAGCTATTCGCAGTACCGGTGGGGTGATCACGGTATTATCTCTGGTATTTTACCCTTACGTTTACATGCTAGCCCGAAGTGCCTTTATCAGCCAAGGCCGCGGCTTAATGGATGCTGCCCGTATTTTAGGTTTAACCCCCTGGCAGGCTTTTTTCAAAGTCACCTTACCGATGGCACGTCCTGCCATTGCGGCTGGTTTAGCCCTTGCACTAATGGAAACTCTGGCAGATTTTGGTGCTGTAGCCACATTTAATTACGACACCTTTACTACTGCTATTTATAAAGCTTGGTATGGTTTTTTTAATTTACAGGCTGCTGCTCAGCTAGCTACCTTATTATTGCTATTTGTTGCCTTAGCTGTTTTTATCGAAAAAAATGCGCGTGGCAGAGCCCGCTATAATCAAGATAGCCAACACCTATTTCATCGCTATCAACTCACTGGTTTGTTAGGTATTGCTGCAAGTTTATTTGCCTGCTTAGTTGTCTTAGTTGCCTTTATAATGCCAATAACTCAGTTGATTATCTGGGTGATTAAAACTGGTTTAACTGATTTTGATAGCCGCTTTTTATCCTTAGTTGGCCATAGTCTTAGTTTGGGCGCGATAGCAGCCGTCACTACAGTCACAATTGCCCTGTTGCTAGCAATTGCGCAAAAACAACCCAACCAGCGTTGGCTACCTAAAATGATTAATATTTCCACCTTAGGCTATGCTCTGCCAGGCTCAGTATTAGCTGTAGGAATAATGATGGGTTTTAGCTGGGTTGATAACCATATTTTTGCTGCATGGTTTAGTTGGATGGGAGAAGAGCCACGACAGGTGTTACTAGGAAGCCTGTTGGCATTAATTGTTGCTTATGGCATTCGCTTTTTAGCCGTTGCCTTTGGCCCAGTAGACAGCAGCTTATATAACATTAAGCCTTCAATCACTGAGGCGGCACGCAGCCTCGGCGCCAACTCAAAACGCATTATTTTACATATTTATTTGCCTATGATGACGCCCGGCGTGTTGACTGGAGCACTGCTGGTATTTGTTGATGTATTAAAAGAAATGCCCGCAACCTTACTAATGCGACCTTTTGGCTGGGATACCCTAGCAGTAAGAGTATATGAAATGACATCTGAAGGTGAGTGGGCAAGAGCTGCTCTACCAGCACTGACGTTAGTGATTGTTGGTTTATTGCCTGTTATTTTATTAATGCGACGCTCGAATAAGTATTAACATGTATTTTTTTGTAGTTTACTTTAGTTAATCTACGATAATACAAACTAACCAATTACAACAAAAGCAGCCTAAGACAGATACACCATTAGAGGGTAAATAACATTATGAGTAATATTCCTTCAGAATTACGTTATGTAAGCTCCCATGAATGGATTCGATTGGAAAGCGATGGCACAGCTGTTATAGGAGTCACTGACCACGCTCAAGAGCAACTCGGTGATGTCGTATTTGTTGAACTACCTGATCTAGGCGCAAATTTATCAGCCAGTGATGATGCAGGTGTTGTAGAGTCTGTTAAAGCAGCGTCAGATATTTACGCTCCAATATCAGGTGAAGTAGTCGCCGTTAATGAAGCATTAGAAGATGAGCCTGAACTAGTCAACTCTGACCCTTATGGTGACGGCTGGTTTTTTAAGGTAAAACTTACTAATGAAGAAGAAATAAACGAATTATTAGATGCGGAAGGCTACGCAGAACTATGCGAAAGTGAAGAGTAGCAGTTCCTAGCTTTGCACTAACAGGGCCTGCTATTAGCGGGCTCTATCATTGATCAGACTTTTTACCAAGATCCTTTAACTCAAACCACAGTTTCGGCTCATTGAGTGGCGTATTTACAGGTAAGATAGGATTGGGGATAGTGAATATTTTCCGCTGTTCCAGCTTAGCTTTACTTAATATCTCTTGATGATGCTCCATAAATAAGCGATCAAAACTACCATCTTCAATAGCCTGATACAGACCTTTACTCAACAGCCTGGCTAAACGTTGACCACCTTTATTAACAAAATAGTAGAATGCCGTTTTGTATTTAATAACAATACTATTTTCTACAACAATCCCTTTGTCAGCATGATTTTCTGCTTCAGCCCAAATTTCAACAATAGAACGAGGGAAATAATCAAAACGTCTTTGCGACAACATTTTGAAAAGACCTTCGTAAGAAGCTACCCCACTCACTTGAAAGCCATTTTCCCTTAAAATTACTGTGTCTGGCCAATCATGGCCTTGGCCAGCATATAGTGGTTTAAGCAAACCCAAGTGGGAAATGGCAGCAAATTTACGTTGATCTATCTCTCTAATAAGTGGTAGTCGCCAGCCAATCAACCCCTTATAAATCGGTACCCTGATAGGCAATAGCTTCTTCTCTCGGTCAATAGAGGTCATTGACCAAACCACATCTACAACCTTACCAAGTTCTAAAAGTTTCAGCGCCCTACCTTGTAACATAACGCCTTCACTAGGCTGAATTTGAAACGACTCACCTGATTTACTCAATCCTAAGTGCAATAGTTTTGCTGGGTATTGGGTACGCTTATCGTCTGCAGTTACAGGCCGAGGGTAAGTCACAATATCAGTTGCTTTAGCAAAAGCTATGGAGGTGGACAATATTAGGCCACAACTAGCAATGACACCAATTAGAGTGATATCAGTCATAGGTCGTACAATACAGCGCTACTCTTAACAAGTAATTGTAGCTGCTGTAATGGCACTGGAAATAAAGAGTGTCTCTAAACACTTAACCCTATGCAGAGAAGTCAGTAGCTTTTTGTAAGCGAACACAATCAAAGATTGAGTTCAGTTTCGGTTAATATCAACTATATAAACTATTGAAAGTCCGTATGTTTAGTGAATTACCCAGGCTAAACTGCAAAACTTTTTTGATATGTTGACCAAATGAGGACTGAATGCCTATAACTCAACTAAGACTTACTATACTAACCCTGTTAACTAGCTGCTTGCTCACTTTACTTTTAGGCTGCAGCTTCTCTCCATTGGTATCAGAAGACCCCTTAAGTGCTTCAGCTTCTGAACACACTATCACCAAAAGACTTGAGCAACACTATCAACACTGGCAAAAAGTACCCTATCGATATGGTGGAACAAATAGGTCAGGAATCGATTGTTCATCTTTCGTTCAACAAACCTATAAGACGATATTCAACCTTGAACTACCCAGATCAACCAAGCAACAAGCTCGCACAGGCAAAACAGTTTCACTAAAAAACCGTCGATCAGGTGATTTATTATTTTTTAAAACCAGCCGAAACTATCAGCATGTTGGAATATATTTGGGAAACAACCGCTTCTTACATGTTTCCAAATCCAAAGGGGTCATTATATCTAAGCTTAACCAGTCTTATTGGCAACGACACTACTGGAAAACAACACGAGTGTTGTAAAAATAAGGCAGACTGGAAACAACCCGGTCTGCCTTTTAAAAAGACTTATAAATTATTTCTGTGGATAAGTGTTACCTAACACGTTTCCACGAACCATTTGGTAATCCCTAGGGCCCATAATTGAAGTTTCAGACCATTTAATTACACCCACTTCGGGTGCTAACCATAGCTCAGTTACACCTGCATCCGCACAATTATTACGGAACGACAGTTTAATTATATTATCAAAGGTACCAGCAGGAACTTTTGCTTCTTCTGCACGGCTAGTAATTGTTACCTCACCATTATTACAAGGAGCAATGCTTACTTTCTGCACATTGCCTTCAGCTGAATTTAAATCGACAAACAACTGTACTTTTTTATCAGTTTCGGACCAAACGTATATTTTATTATCATCACTTAAATGCAACCAAAGGTCACCTAAACCACCAAAGTTTTTGAAGTACTTCCAGGTACCGTCATCTTCAACTACTTTTGATGGGATTTGCTGATTACTTTTTTCACCTTGATAAACAACATAGTCCCCAATAGTCATTGGAAGATAATTGTTTGCCACTGCATTACCAACAAAAGCAGCACTAATTAAAGTCGCTGTGGTGAGTATTTTTTTTGCTATTTTTTTCATAACTCTATCCTTTTATTTAATTTTTGAGTAATAATGTTTTTGGTGACAGATATGATAGCAAGTTAAATTTTTCTTTGTCATTAATCAACAGAAGAAAACCTACTAAAAACAACTTTCGTTTGTAAACGATACTTTACAAGCAGTTATTGGTAAAACAACAATACGTCTGAGTACTTATATGTTTTTCGCAAAACGCTACATCACACTACCAAGCACTACAACTAAGGTATAATGGCAGCCCGTACGAATGTTTTTTTAAGTATGACCACAAAGAGACGAAGCCTCACAATCCTGTAAATAACAAGTAATTAGGGTGAAAAACAACGACAAAACCTAAAAATCATTCGCAAAGGGTATAGGATCTTATAAAGTGATGACCATCTAGTCTGTTTCTCTTTTCTAACTGGTTTGCTACTATGCAGCTATTAGCAATATACAACTAAAGTAGAATTTCTTTTCTCTATAGGTATTCTTGCTAATTTTTACACCTAAAAACAAGTCCCGACTAGCACAAATAAAATAATTGGAGAACATTAACAATGGCAAAAAAAGTAGCTGTTATTCTGTCTGGCTGTGGCTTTCTTGATGGCGCGGAAATTCATGAATCTATTTTAACCCTGCTTAACCTTGACTTATTAAATGTAAATTATCAGTGTTTTGCAGTTGATATAGAACAAACAGATGTCATCAATCACCTAACTGGTGAAGCTACTCCAGAAAAACGTAATGTCTTAGTTGAATCTGCAAGAATTGCTCGTGGTAATATAAAGGATATAAGCCAGCTAGCTACCAGTGAATTTGACGCACTAATATTACCTGGTGGATACGGTGTAGCAAAAAACTTATCCAACTTTGCAGCTAAAGGGGCCGCAATGGATGTGCCTGAAAGTGTACTAAGAGCATGTCAGTCATTTGCAACAAATAGCAAACCTATTGGTTTAATTTGCATTGCTCCAGCCCTTGCCAGCAAAATTTATGGTGACTCTGTTATCTGCACTATTGGTAATGATGAACAAACTGCTGCTGCACTTGAAGAAATGGGTGCCCAACACCAAAGCTGTGCAGTTAGTGATATTGTTGTTGATGAAAAACATAGGCTGGTAACCACTCCAGCCTATATGTTAGCCAATCGTATCAGTGAAGCTGCCGAAGGCATTACTAAGCTAGTGAAGCAAGTCATTGCTCTTATTTAATACAACAGGTTGTGCTTAATGATACAATATCTCTAGAGTTCAATCGCCACCCCGAATATTACATTAATCCATAGAAATATTCGGGCTAGCGGTTAGTCCATTGACAACCAACTAAACGTTGGTACTAACTGATTGCTAGAGTATTGCAATATGACTACTGGATATGAAGAGTTTTTACCTGAAATTAAAGCCGCCGTTATGAGCTTTATTGACAAAGTCCCTTTCAATCAGTTGGTTGGTATGAAAATAACCAATGTCACTCCTAATTTAGTTGAAATGCACTTACCAATGAAGGAGGAGTTGATTGGCAATTATATCACAGGCATTTTACATGGTGGTGTTATCTCATCCATGATTGATGTCAGCGGTGGTGCCATGGCGCTGGTTGGGGCATTTTGCAAGCTAGAACATGTGGATATTCAGGAACGTATCCAACGTTTAGCCCGAGTGAGTACCATCGACTTACGAGTCGACTATTTGCGCCCAGGCAGAGGAGAAGGTTTTTATGTTAACTCCACATTATTACGATCTGGAAATAAAGTAGCAGTGACTCGGTCTGAGTTTTATAATAATCGAAATGATTTATGTGCAGTAGGCACAGGAACTTATTTATGTGGGTGATTAGCCCATAGCCCAGACAATAGAATAAAAAATAGTTAGAGATCTAAGCCTGATTATATTTATTCAATATAATCATTAATTTTTTATCTAACTCAACAATCTCAATAGCATTGCCCTCTGGATCATGCATAAAAATTAATAGCAGTCATTTTAAGCAATATATCTCCTTTTAAATTAATCTGTAGTTTCTATTTAATTTAATTTGTTTCATTCCAACAACCATCCTGACTCCGTTACTCTCATGCGATGATCAATTTTATCCATTACAGTACTTTAATACTTAAGCTATGATGGGATTAGTCTGACATACCATAGCTCAGATACAATGGTACTGCCAGGCTCTGTCATCGTACAAACACTTGACACTTGGCTACTTTATACCCAACTCAAATTAAACAGGGAGTGGCCCTAGTTTGCCTGAGGAAGGAAAGGTTGATTAGCAGTATATTGATAAATATCTCTGGGACATATTGCAATAGTTGTTGATACTCATCATCAGTGGTGATTTGTTTTCTATTCTGGTTTCTTATTACCTGAGTTTTCAGCTTATCAATGATAGTATCTAACTCTCTTAACTCAGACAGTTCAGTTAGTTCAGACAATTTTATTAACTCAAGCAATTCCTCCTTTATAATAGAAGGGTAAAATTTTAACTTGACGACTAAACTATGACTTTGCTTAGTTACAACACTATCTACATAGCTACTAGAGCCTACCCCATTGAATAATGTTTCTTTTATAAAAGTGAGAAAGTTTGCTACAACTAAAGGTATGGTAGCCGTTGCTGTGTGCGGCTTGCTGACTTTTTGTTCTCCTTGACTCAAAATACGAACAATTTTTAACCTAGCTAATTTATGAAGGCTGCTTTTGGTTTGAACTGAACAGGATTTCGCATGTTGATCAAACCGCTCTTTAGATTTTGAGTCAGTCAGCCGTAATTTCGCTGTGCTCCCATTCGATAGTACACCTAAGTAGGTTTCACTAAATGTGTTTGGGGCTTCTTGATAGGTATACAAATTAGCTGGTTGGCTAACACTAAAAATGGCAGGCATGAATTTTCTTAACAACAATAAATATCTACGACACTATATATACCTTATGCAAATGACGCGAAAGGCATACCCAAAGCGCAGGGCGTAATTTATCTTATGTAAAAGTTAGTTATTGCAGGATTTAGCAACTATTTTTTATATTTTTGGATATCCACTAAGAAACTAACAAACCTTTTCATCCTTTTCCAAACTTATATTGAATTTATTAGTAAATATACTCTCTTGATGCAAATGGGATTTATTCGCTACAGCTTGCTCCATGAGCAAAGCAACTAAAACAACGATGGTGCTTTAAGCTTATCCTGGTCGTAAGGGCTGCTGTCAATGTATTACCTATTTCATAATCTTTATCATCATCCACCAGGGTACAAGCATACACTTTGACTTTCCCACTTACTTTAACCAACATTTTACTATAAGCACACATAAACTGTTGTCTGCTTTCTTCTGTATGATAAGTAGTCATACAAGTTTCGCTTATTTCTGGTACTTCCACTGTACTACCTGGCTGAAAGAAATTTGGAAATGCAATAATATTAATGCTATCAGGCAAACCATACTGGCTTAATAATTGGTAAAAAGCCTGGTCTTGCTTGACCTTATCTTCATTAGGATCAACCATTTGTCTTGCGATAGAAACTTTGAAGCCGTTGTGATGGAGTAATTGCAGGCTCTGTAGAGACTTCACAAATGAGCCCTCCCCTCTCTCCTGATCATGTAATTGCGAGTTTACATAATCCAAACTTATCCGAAAAGCAATAGGATATTTAGTATCTTTTAAAGATAGAATACTGTCCATTCTTTTGAGCACTGGATCAGTACCATTGGTTAATACCAAACAGGGCTTATATTGTGCCGCATAGTTAAGGATTTTAACCATATCTTTAGCGACAAACGGCTCTCCACCAGTAAAGGAAAACTGTTGTACACCTAATGTTAGTGCCTCATGAATAAAAGGCTTAACATCTGCCAAGCGCATTAACTGTAATCGATTGTCACCAGGCTTAGAACCTTCTAAACAGAACGAACAAGACAAATTACAAGCTGTACCAATATGAAACCAAAGTTCATCTAAGCCTCGGGGTTGGATATATCCCCTTTTTTCTCCTTTACTGGTAAAGTGCCATTCATTACTTCTTTCTAAGCGACTACTTGCTATTAGCTCCATTTCACTACGCCTCTCTTAGCAACAACCTGCAACAGCTGCTCCTGCTTCATCCTTGGCAAATGGTAGTGTTATACCACAACCTTCAAAAGCACCATAATGCTTAGAGAAGTCACCAATAAATTGAAAATAAGGTTGAAATCGAGTTTCAGCTAGCATACGCCAGGTATTACCGCAGACAGGAAATACTTTTCCAGTTTCAATAATATGATGCTTATCGAGCACAAACTGTTCTTCATTATAAGGAATTGATCCATTATAAATAACCGCCTGCCCATAATCTTCACAATTACTATCTAATTTTGGCAGTTTAAATAATCGATAAGTGGCTGAATAAAAATTAATACTAGCTAGCTTTTGCTTAATTTCGCTCTGTTCTATTTTTATTACTCTGTCACTAACTAATCTTGGGTCTATAAACCCAGCTTGTTTAGCTATAGTTAGAAAGTCTTGCCAATAAAGTGCCCCACTTAGACATTCGCCGTATAATATAGGGTCATCAATTAGCTCTGGCGAAATTCGCCGATCAGCATAAACATCAGCAAAGTACATCTCTCCACCAGGTTTTAATAAGCGATATGCTTGCTTTAATACCGACTCTTTATCGGGTGATAAATTAATTACACAATTAGAAATAATTATATCAAAAGAGTTTTCTGCAAAATTAAGCTCTGCCAAGTTTTCAATATAACCTTTATAAAAAGCTACATTACTATTTTTAAAACCAAACTGCTGTTGGTGATAATCCAAAAACTGAGATGCAATTGCCAACTGTTCATCAGTCATATCGACCCCAGATACATGCCCAGACTCTCCTGCCAGCTGGGCTAAAACATAACAGTCACGGCCAGAACCACAGCCTAAGTCTAAAATTTTGCATCCAGTTAACCCTTCTGGAGCGACTAATCCACAGCCGTAATAGCGGCTCAATACGGTTTCATGTACATTAGCAAGGGCTTGTCGAATATGGGGAGGCAGTTTTGTGTCTGTAGTGCAAGCATTGGTTTTTAAGTCTTGTGAATTTTGCAAGACCTTTCCATAATAATTTTTGACCGTTTGATGCATTCTTATCTCCTATCACTGCCCGTTAGCCCTACACAGTAAGTATACTCTTCTTTGTGAATAATTATATAACCTGCTTTTACACGCTACAGGCATTATTAAAGGTTAGACCACAGAAAAGCTTGTAATCTTTCAATAGCAGAAGGGAGTAGAGAACTTCAACAAACTACAGAACGTATGACTAAGCATCAGCTCGGTCTAAACGCTGCAGAATAGTTAGATGTAAGCATGAACTATACTGAGAATATACCCTTTGTACTGGGTACAACTGAAATGTTGTGCAGTTTACCTTGCACCCAAATCAACAACATTAGTAAGCTCTAAAGAAGGAAGTGAAATAATAAACTTAGCACCTTTATCTGGCTGGCTTTCACAGATAATAGTTCCTTGCAGTTTCTGAGTAACAATATTGTAAACTATGTACATGCCAAGCCCTGTTCCTCCTTTGTTTACTTTTGTTGTAAAAAAAGGGTCAAAGATATGAGCAAGCGTTTCAGGATCCATACCTTTACCATCATCTGCTACTGTTAATACAACTGTATCTCCCTTTTCCTCAGCACCTACTTTAAGCACTCCAACAGCCCCCTCTCCAAAACCATGTTGCAATGCATTGCTAACTAGGTTTATTAATAACTGATGAATTGCTGCTGGGTAGGTTGATAAAAGAATAGCTTCATCAATATTTATGATGGTATTGATGCTTTTTGTTGGGTGCTGGGACAAAACAGTATCTACTACTTCTTCTACCTCTTCCTTTAATTTAACATTTTTAAAGACCGCTTTTTCTCTATCGCTAGCAAATCGTCGAATATTAGACGTCATTCGGTGTACAGAATTCAAATTTGAAGTAAGGGTTTTAATATGATTCTGGCAATTATGCAGAAGCGCTAAAATAACATTTTTATTGACTGATTCTTCATCACACTGATGCTCAGCTTCTAACAACTGATTTTGAAGGGCTTTAGTAGCTGACTTACTTGTTGATAAAGGATGCTCTATATCCTGAGTTATTCCTTCTAATAATCCACCTAGTGCAGCCATTTTTTCTGTTTCAACTAAAACATCTTGCTTTTGTTGTTGCAATGTTACATTAGCAGCATTACTATCTTCATTTGCAGATTCTTCACCAACTTTTTTATAAAGAACACCTTCATTATCAGAAATACTTGAATAGTGCTTATTACTTGCATAGTGTTGATAATTGTCATTTATTGCATTAACTAATATATCCAACTCATCATTTTCTTTACTTGGTCCACGTAATAAAGTCAGCTTTTTCGTAGCATCTCCTGGCTCAGTGCTTTTTAAATATTCAGACATTCTAATGAGATGGCGTGTTACAAGGTTCCAAAATACGAGTAAGATAACCACAGCTACAATTGCTGTTTTTATGCCATTTGAAACTAGAATAACTGCAAACTTATCTATAAGCCGACTATAAATCTGGCTCATATCAGCCACTACTTTCAATTTCCCTAAGTCAATTGGAGATGAGTTAAGAGGCTTAGCAATCAGCTCAAATTCTTCTTCTTTTAGAGTCCGGTCTGCTTCAATTTTACCAGCCTTCCAAACAACTTCATCGTCCTGGCGAATTTCGGCATATACCACTTCTGGTATTTGAACAAATGCATCTAGCTGAATTTTTATTTGAGGCTCATCAAATAACCATACCGAACGCATAATACTTGGCACACTAGAAGCCTTAATTTGTTGAAAAACGCCATTCATTCTGCGCATATCTTCCCAATAATCAAGCCCTAGCTGTACACTGGTAGTTAAAATAGCAATTGTAGTACTCACCCCAACAACAGCGATGAGTAATCGTTTGGCAACAGCTCCATATTTCTGTTTACTAAGCAGCATACCGTCAGTAACCTGTAGTAACTTGTAACACAACAAGCCACTTACATTGTAACCACATTACTTTTGTTCCACTTTTAGATGCACTTATAGTGGTGAGCCCTATGTACATCGTCATAAAAGTAATATTTGCACCTATATGGCAAACAATAGTCAAACTATTGTCATTTTTAAGAAATCTTTACTTAGCAATCAGTATAGACAAGAATTTAATAGATTTTTTTCACAACCGAGTGTAATCATTCACCAGTTTTAGTGCTATTTATTAAATTCATATAGAGCTTTATATTCAGCCGAACCTTTATATTCTAATAATGCTTTATTAATTATTTTTATGTCTTTGTGGCTCACTGTTTTTTTACTAAACATAAAATAGACAGGGTCAGCATTTACCACATATGGGTGAACTTCGATTTTATCCAGTATTCCTTGCTCCATTGCTTTATACTTCGCAGTTGGGGGCTCCATAATCAGGCCATCCACATGACTGGCTAACAGCATTTTGAGTGCTCTGTGGTCCACAAGTGGCATTTTCAACAGCAACTGCTCAAAGCTAGCATTTTTTCTAGCAGTATTATATTCATCCCCAAGCCATGCGCCTAACTCAACCAGTAAACGCATCTGTAAGCTAACAACATCAGACAGCTTGTTTAATGGCCATTGTTCAGCCTCTCCTTTTCGGACAATAATTCGATATTCTTCGTCACGATATTCAACACTAAATAGAGCATATTTTTTTCTTTCATCTGTAATTGAAGCAGTAGGCAGCATATCCAAATTGCCTTGCTTAATTTCTAACAAAGAGCGTTTCCAGGGCATTTCTATAAATTGATATTTGCAACCAGCTCTATCGAATACCCTTTTAATTACTAATGTATCAAGTCCCGTAACTTCTTTATGCTCATTTTGATATAAAAAAGGTTCATAACCATTCCAGGCGATTAAGAACATTTCTTTTTGACATTGAGCCAATACATATGAACTAGATAGCCCAAAGCAGACCAACAATAAGAGTAATACTTTTTTTCTTAGCGGCAAAACCACAGCCCCTACTACTTTTACTTTATAGTCAATGTTAAATTGATAGTATAGCTCACTGACTTACAGGGATATTTAAATGCCAACTTTAAATACTCAGCTAATAATAACTATCGACAAACTCATCAGTTGCAAGCTTAATAAGGACTTTCACACTACAACAGTCTTTCCCATTCAAGGAGGAGATATTAATCAAACCTTTAAACTAGAAGGCGCTAATCAGCAATTCGTTCTTAAGCTGCAATCTGGCGCGCCATCTGATTGGTTTCAACAAGAGTTCAATGGGCTAACTGCTATTCTGGCTACAAAAACAATGGATGCACCTGAGCCAATAGTATTTGGAGAATATGAAGATAGCCAGTTCCTTGTTTTGGAATATCTCAATCTAGTCACTACGGGAAATTGGTTTCAATATGGTGAGCAGCTAGCACTCTTACATAAAGCTAATAATGATAAGCAACACTTTGGTTGGCCCAGTGATAATTTTATTGGGCACACAGCTCAAAAAAATAGCTGGAATAATGAGTGGGCAAGTTTTTTTACCCAACAACGCATTGGATATCAACTGGACTTAGCAGTTAATAATGGCTACAAACTAACATTTTCAAACCCACAGATTATTGATGCTATTTACAATCAACTGAATGATCATCAGCCACTAGCATCTTTAGTACATGGAGACTTATGGAAAGGCAACACTGGTTTTGTTGAAACAGGACCAGTGCTATTTGATCCTGCCTGTTATTACGCAGACCGAGAAGTTGACCTTGCCATGACAGCGTTGTTTGGACGCTTACCCAGCGCATTCTACCAAGGCTATCAAACTGTTTATCCACTTGAAAAAGGCTATCAACAGCGCAAAACACTATATAACCTCTACCATTTACTTAACCACTTAAATTTATTTGGCAGAGGCTATTTAGAATCAGTAAACAGCACTATTCGTCAACTAATCTAGTTTCTTATACACTACGACAAGTGTTCACAGCATACTACCAGCTTACTCCACCAGTACATGTCCTCACCTGTTGATCAGTCATTGTAGCGGGCGGCGTATCAGTTCCTTCAACCCAACAACGAGCGCCTGTTGAAGATAAAGCCAAATAGCCATCAGTTACTTGTGGGCCACCAACAACTGGCTGGGCTGTAATCACATACATAGTTGCAGTGGCATTATTAATTCTCAAATCATGAGATGGATTAGTAGGGTTTGTTTCATCAATGGGTACTTGGTCTGGAAAAAAACCAGCATCAGGCACCCCCGTATTAGCTCCTCCATTTGCTAAGCCAGTATAACGAGCCGGCGACGCTTCTGTATAACGCCGCTCCATAGCATTGGCCATTTGCATTAAGGCAGACTGCGCATCAGCACGACGAGATCTCATAACATATTCTTGGTACGACGGATAGCCAACTGCTGCCAAAATCCCCACAATTGCAATGACTATCAGCAACTCTATTAAACTAAAACCTAATGCCAAAAGACCCAACCTGTCTAGTTTCATCATTATTTTTCTCTATTTTTATTGTGGAGGAGGTGCCATTTCTTCAGGTAATTCCCATATTTCATTAATATAGCTGGTATCGCCAAACTGTTTGATAGTAAATCCTATTACCATGCCTGGCTTTAAATCAACCAAGTTGCCAAACTCAGTTTTCAATAAATGCACCTTGGCATTGTTCCATATACTAAAATGCAGCGCGTCTGCTTCCAGAAAATTCTTTCCAGAATTAATCGTATTAATAACCCTTACCTGCTCAAACTGAGCAGGATAATAAGCTGGCAAATTATCAGTTACTATATTTTGCTCAGCAATATCTTCTGCATTTGCCAAGCTAACAACAAGCAGCATTGGCATAATATATAGTTTTAAGTACTTACATATCTTGACATATTTCATCACTTTAGCTCCAAAAGTTACTCAGAGTACAACTGTCTCCATGAGAGTCGCCCTGTATTCATTCCTTCCAAGTTGGCTCCAAAACTAGTTACTTTTCCACTATGCTGCTGTATCACTATTCTATTGCCAATAAAAGATGGGTCATTTGGTATTTCATCCAATCTAATACCTGATATGGATGTACCATTGGGCAAGCTATCTTTATCATCAAATGTTCCATCATTATTCAAATCAAATAAAACAGTGGTTTTTGACTGTCCTCCAGTAACTGGATCAATGCCTATCAAGAAACCGCCAGGCAATACCGCACATGCTAAAGCAGGGTTAGGTATTACAGTGCTTGTTAACAGACTATTACCAATTAAGAATAGCTTGCGCACAGCTCGTTCACCTGGGTATTCAATACCCCCTCCTCCTGCTTGGGTCGCATCAAAGTCAAGCCGCCAGCCCATTACATTTTTATCTTTAGAGTAAGTCACTGTTTTATTAGTTAAGCTTCTAACAGTAAAGCCACTGACCTGATTAACTTCATTAATAAAGTTTTGCTCAATTAGTTCACTTTTGCTGACAGGGTAACCTTTACTGGTAAAATCATCCCAAACACCATACATGGATTGAATATCCGTCGAGCCAATATCATCCTGTTTAATCCAAGTACCTGTGCCCACTACTACAATTACACCTGCTAACCCTGGTTGTGGGTTACGCACGACTATAGGCTGATTGACGATGGGCTGTGGGTTGCCATTAGGATCCGTTGCAGTAAAAATAATTTGTCGATTTTTCGCGTCATTCCAAGAGCCAGGGTTAGTTCCCGATAAATCAAACCGCCATAAGTTGCCTTGCAAATCACCAACATACACATAGTCAGTAGTTCCATTTCCATCTACATCTACTGCTCTAGGAATACCTAAGCCATTAGGAGTTAGCCCATCACTGCTTTCTGCCTTACCTTTACCGGTAACTGATTTATAGTAATCCTGATTGATAACCCAACTTCCATCAAGGCCACCATTTAATTTTGCAATAAACAGAGTTGCATCACCATCAACACTGCTACTGTTATAGCCATTACCAAAAATGGCTACCCATATTTTTTCTCCACCTTCCTTAGCATTTGTCATGGTAATAATGGGGCGACTATAGGTAAAACCCAAGTCAGCATCATCTTTTGAGGTAAACTCCCACATAACATTATTGGCAGCACCCGCTTCAGTTGCAAAAGTCGCTGGATTGGTAACATCCAGAGCAAATAAACCTTTACCACCAGCACCTAGTGCACCAATTAATACGGTATGCCAGGCATTATTATAAAAAGCATCATTAATACTAGGCTTTTCATCCACATACATTCTATGGACATAATCAGGGTGGGTCAGCTCAGTTAATTTATCAAAAAATATATTGGGTATATAAGCAAATACTTCTTCACCAGTATTAGCATTAAACCCATGGAGCATGCCATCATTAGCACCAACATAAAGCATTGGGGTTCGATTACTATTGGCTGAAGCAAAACTTGAATAGGGCTTACTGGTAGGATAAGGATCATTATCTCGGCCTGTAAATATAGGGGCACCAACATAGCTAGGAGTTGCATGAATGATGTCTCCTAACCGCCCTTTATTTTTTAAACGGCCACGAAACTGTCCCTGATCGGCTTTATCCCCTTCGTTAGATTGGTCACCTCTTAAGTAGGCAAGGCGCTCGTCTCCTATTTTACCATCATTATCGCCATAACCAGCAGGTAATGCGAATGGCACAGGGTTATCCAAATATGTTTTTTGAGTAGTATTTAAGTGAGAGTCATAATTAAAGGGAATACCTGTTTTTGTGCCATCGGCATTAACTCGATAAGTAATTATATTACGGTTATTGACACTGTTACCTGATAGTTTTTCATCCAGTTTTTCAGCTGCAGACCATAGTGTTGTATTCGTATCGACAATGCCTGTAATCGGATTAACAGGGTGAGCAAATACATCACCATTATTTAATTTAGGGTTATATACAGCTCGATAGGCTACTGAGTTTGTTTTAATACTTTGGGTATTAAATGCTACAGCACTGGCTGCACCAGAATCAGCCTGAATTCCTCGGAACATTTCTTGTAAACCCGCAACTAACTGGGTTGGATCACCAGCACTTAAGTAGTTGCCTCTCCCGTTGTATGCAGCATGTAACAAATCATCAACTTTTGCTAAATTACTCGCAAAGGGATTAGGCCAATTAAAAGCTGTTGAAGGGTTAGTGGGGAAATTGCTGACACTGCCTTTTAAGCCAAAACCCACTGTAAAAGTCGCCATATGCTGATGTAAGGTATCATCCGTTGTTAACGAAGTAGAACGCTCAATATCATATTTAGTAGTAGGCACCTTATTATCTAAGCCTGATAAATCCGTTTTATAATATTTCATTGCTACATCTGCCAGCGTTTCACTTACACCATCAGCAAACGCGCCGCCATCAAATTGATTACTACTGTTTTTATCCTGGTTACCTACACTAGGAGACCCACCATTATAAAAGCCATCAGTCATTAATAACGAATAATTTTGTTGACAAGTACCAATAGGAGCAGGTTGGATAGGGCAGTTAACACCACTAGCATCAAACCGGTTTCCAACTTCACAGGCAAAGTATTTACCTACATCGCGTAAGTTACTTCTTAGCGGAGTTCCTCTTGCAGGAATGGGTGTGCCGTATATTTTATCCAATAATGCTTTTTTATTTCCAGATAGTGCAGAAGCATTCATTGACGCCACAGGAAAATTATTTGCCTTGGTATTGATAGTGGTAAAGCCAATTCTCGCATTGGTTAAATCTTCCAAAACAAAACCTAAGGCTCCTTTTGCTACCAGATCTCTAGAACGGTAATAACTAAACCAGTTAGCAAAGTTTTGTTTAGTTTTTGCATCAGCATTTTTTATTCTAAATGCAGTTTGCTCACCATTTTCAAAAAGGCCATCACCGTCGTCTTTCCATGTATAATATTTAAATCCTACTGTAGAGCTACCTCTTGGAAATATTTCATTATCTTTGGTTAAGTCTATAAACTCTTTAGGGTCATAGGGGTTATCAGGCGCTTTAGTGACATCAATATCTGTAAATGGATTCCCATTTTTATCTAAACCAGGCCAGGGCTTGTATTCTTTATTAGGATCAAAATAAAGTTTATTAAAGTCACTGTTCCTAAATCGCCAGTTATTGGTTTCTGCCACATAACAATGAGAGCCATAAGTATTCGAATTAAAGTCTACACCATAGTAATAAGCATAAGTACAACCTGACTGATGGACGACAGTGCCACTTGCACCACTTATATTTGTTCCATTTGGTTGGTTAGCGGTCATTACACCTGAAGGCATTAATGCTTCCCAATCCATACTACCAGAGTCGTCAAACAAAATGACAACGTTTGGCTCAGCCCCAGGTGCGATTTCTAACGCATTTTGAGCTAAGTTTAGCGGCCCAGAATGTGATGATTGTAAAGTTATGATTGATGCAACTGCCAGCGCAATAGGCGTCCTTTTCATTATATGCTGCTTATGGCATTTCATTTTAGTACCCCTCAAAAACCCTAAACTACATTTGTTTTGCGAACATGCTTTGTAAAATAACTTGCGAGTCAGGTGAAGTACCCACTCCCCTTGCTGTTACACGAAAAACTTCAACTTCACCTAAAGCTGCACTTTCTCCGTAATTATCTTGATTCAAAGAAGCATTTTCAGGTTTTATGGTTGCGTAATTTTCTATATAGTATTCAGGAGTACCGCTAACCTTAAAGTCAGATTTTTTCTGCGAAGATATTTCCTTGGTATTAATATTTTTCCAGTTCTGCCACATAGAACTATCTGCAGCATTTTTAGAATAAAGACCATTTGCCCCAGAATCAGAAAAGTCAGCTAACGTTCCAATATTATTCTGCACAAAGGTTTCTGCATCCATTAATGTTGCTTCAGCCGTTTGAAATGCGACATTATAGTCTCTGAAATTTGCACTAATTTTAGAGTCCAGGTTAGTACGATCTACCGCATTAATACCAATAACTGATAGCACCAACAAAATAATTAAACTAATAAACAGCACAGCACCTTGCTGTTTAGCAGCTAATTTATATTGACCAATATTTTCAGATATTAATTTAGAATACTGCGGGTTCGGATATTTAGTTGTTAGCATTTTAACTACCTCTATTTCTTAGTCTTACCGTATGCGAAAAAGTCCTACGTAGTACACCATCACCTTGGGTTCCAATAGCATCGATTGAATTGACTGTTAGTTCCACCCTGGCAGTAATTACGCGATTGAAATCCGCCACTGCAGAGGCATTTTGATATTGATCAATTGTTCCATCAGGCGAACCGGCTGTCGTATCTACGCCATAAAGTATTTGTAAATTTTCTACTCCTCGTAATATTTCAACAGGGGCAGCAGCTGCTTGTCTCCTCCATAAAGAAAGTACTGGATTGCCTTGATTATTATTAATGTTATTTCCATTGGTATCTTGTGCTCTGCCAATGTAATAAACATTGGAAACGAATTTATAGATACTAGCTTCCCCAGGGTTATACCCTGGTCCATCAGTTAGCGGCTCATTTTTATTGCCAGGTGTAAATTTGCCACCTGCATTATGGGTTAAATTAATATGACCAGTTCCTTTTTGTATATTAGCACTTGTAACTTGAAATAATGTTGCTTTGGTGCAATCACTTATAATTACTATTTCATCATCTTCAAGTGTCGTATTATCTTCTATTTTCATATCTTCTGATGGAGAAGGGTTATTACTTACCAGAGAAGCCCCATTATCAATAACTCTTCTAATCACAATAACATCGGTATTTGCCTCAGGTGCGGGAGCCATACCTGAAATAAAAGCAGGTAATACAGGTGCCCAGGTTGCTCCATTACTGTTAAATCCTTCTATTCCTATATTAAATTGATAGGCAAAATCATCTCCAGTATTATTCAATACATTTTTTAGTGAAATATTTGATAAATTCGACAAACACCCCATGTAGCCAGCCATACGAATATCTTCACCAATAAGGTCAACCGCAAATCGGGCATTATCTTGCAAATTTGCAGTCCCTTGAATAATACGATAGGTTTGCTGGTTGTTAGTAAATAGACTGATGATACCGCCTAATAATAATGCTCCTAATACCAGCGAGATCATCATCTCAATAATGGTGAAACCCTTATTTTTAAGCATTTTATTAATATTCATATATCCGTAACCATACTATAAGATGAGCGGTTGTTAACACCTGTATTGGCGGGATCATTAGGGTCTGTTACATTGGTTGGATCAGCCCACTCAATTGTGATGGTATAACGTACAGTCCCTCCTGCAACAGTCCTGGCTATAGAACCAGTTCCATCACTTAATAAACCTTCTACTTGTGCTTCCTGGCCATCACCACCAATGGTCAATGTAGCGCAGTTACCATTACTATTAAACCTTCCTAATAAACACTTCCACTGGGCAAGGTCATAATCTCTTAACTGACTAGCATTACATGCTCCTGTCTCACAGCTATTAGCTGCAACTGAAGGAGCAGTATTCAGATTTGTCGTATAATCTGCGTTAGGGTTTGCTCTAATTCTATCTAAAATATTATTAGCCAAAAATACAGCATAACTTCTATCAAAAGACTGGTTATTATTTTTCAAACCAACTGCCTGCATTCCAGCCAAACCTAGCAAACCAATAGAAAGGACCAGGATGGAAATTAGTATTTCCATTATTCCAACACCTTGCTGTTTGAAACTTATTTCGTTCATCATGATAGGCAGTTTTTTTACAGATAAGTTACCGATAGTTTTCATTATTTTTTCTCTATCCGTGTAACACCAGAAGCAGTAACTGTAATTAATCTGGTTGAGCTTGCACCCGGCAGCTGAAGATTAACCGTATCTTGATTAGTTGCTAAAAAACCACGAGCATTAAAGGTAATGGTGCTGAAATTATTGGTACTATTTAAACTAATATTTTGTTGATCTAACGAGGGAAAATCCCTAATTACATTACTAGCCGCATCCTGCACAGTCCAACCTCTCCCCCACTCATTATTATTATCACTTGCATCTTTAGCTACAACACTAATTTGCACACCTCTTTTAATAGCTTCATTACGGGCGATAGATAATGCTCCAATAAAAGAGTTTGCTGTTGTGGTTAGCCTATTTTCATTAATCATATTATTAAAAGCAGGGTATGCAGCACCTAAAATAATAGAAGCAATGACCAAAGTAATTAACATTTCAATGAGCGTAAAACCTGTTGTCCGCATATATCCTTTTCTCCATGCATATTGATTCGCTCTTCTAATAAATAAGTTAGTACACTGGGAGTTTTGCGGTTGCGTAAAAGACAAGCCACAAATTTTTAGTGATGAGTGGCCATTCTTATTATGAATTGCATCAAAAAGAAGCGTCAATTAGTCGTCAGAGTTATATAGAATCAATGTCAATTTTGTTTATTTGACGAATTATATGGATATATTTGTCAAATTTATGTCTACCTATTTAAGGTGGACTAGGGATACAAGACTCTTCACTCAGTGAAGTTGCCAAGCTATTCACAAGGGCCATTAGCTGATATATACCCATCATGAATCATTTTTAGGTGTAAAAATAAAGTGGTATATACTCACAGAGAAGGTTTATTTAGGCGAGGCCACCGAGCGATGAAGCCCCAGGAGTTTAGATAAACTAAATGACTGGGGTGAAGAGCGATGGTAACAAAGCCTAAAAATCATTCGCGAAGAGTATACATGCCCCAAACTAACAAATAATTTCGTTATTAGTCCGACCTTGCTTCTATACTTACAATGGTAGTTACCGTTTTTTGAAAGCTGTTTGATGAAAGTTATACAATGGCCAAACGAATTATCTTATGCTGTGATGGCACTTGGAACCGGCCAGATCAAATAGACAAAAAGACAAAACGCATGATTCCTACTAATGTAGTAAAAATCATGCGAGCAATTGAGCCGATGGCTTATTCAGGCCCTGGTTTGCGCTTGAAAATTCCCCAAGTGGTTTTCTATGACCCAGGTATTGGCACCGAAGGATTGATTGAAAGATACTTAGGTGGTTTTACTGGCTTTGGTATTTCACGAAACATTCTGCAAGCCTACCGATTTCTTGCCAATAATTATTGTAAAGGAGATGACATTTACTGCTTTGGGTTTAGTAGAGGGGCCTATACTATCCGGGCACTCTGCGGACTTATTGGCTTAATAGGGTTATTAAACAAAAATGACTTGGACTTGTTACCAAAAGCTTACAAATATTATCGCATGTCTCCAGAGCAACGGTTTCTGACAAATGAGCATGAAGCCTATTTACATATTAAACAGATTTCTAACAATAATGTTGCCATCCGCTTTCTAGGTGTTTGGGATACAGTAGGTGCACTAGGAATTCCCTTACCTTTTTTACAAAAGCTGTCGCATAAATACTGGGTTGGCTTTTTTGACACAAAACTTGGCAACAATGTTAAAATTGCCCGCCAGGCTATCGCTATTGATGAAAAGCGCGGTCCTTTTGACCCTGATCTCTGGACTAACTCAACTGCTGAGTTATCACCTGAACAAAATATAAAGCAAGTTTGGTTTAGTGGGGTTCATGCCGATGTTGGCGGTGGTTACATAGATTCCTATTTATCAGATCAAGCCTTATTGTGGATGATGGGAGAAGCCAGTGAGGCAGGTTTACAATTTAATGCCAAAATGGTGTCTGATATTGAGCAATATATTCAACAAATAGAAAACACCTCAGGTACATCACTCCCGACCATCAACCAGACTTACTCATTGCTTTATCATTTGTTTGACTTAACCAAACTAAAGAAACCTGGCCGAGCAATCGGAACCAGTCAACGTCATAAAAAAGGGTTACTTCCGGCTTTGAATGAATTTATTCATCCTAGTGTCGAAAAGTTAATGGAACTAAATAAAAATTATCAACCAGAAAACTTACTCAAGTCGTTAGACTATGATGAAGTACAATACTTAGGCATTGGGCCTGGGGCCAATCAACCTCAAGACCGTCGTATTTCCCCCCGTATCAACTGTTACGAACCCGCCGAAATTGATGCAGGTAATGGCCACGAGCATATTCATTGTACTATTGTTAATCAGTCTGCCGGCGGTGCAGCAGTATGCTGTGATGAGCCATTAAAACTTGGCCAACTGGTGCAGTTGAATCGATCGAGTAATTCCAAGGTAGGTGAAGTAGTTTGGCAGCACCAAGACAATGTAGGAATAAAATATGCTGCTTAGCACTAATCATTCACACTATACCCGTCGTGAATCATTTTTAGGTTTTGTTATCATCGTTCCTAATCACCAAGGATGGTGTGAATGCAGTTAATGCATGGAGCATTTAACTGTCACCCCAATCACCTATTAATATAGGCTCATGAGGCTCCGTCACTTGACGGCCTCACCTAAAAATCCTACGCATTGGGTATATTAACAACGTCCTTTTTTTGCTTGACCTGGGGGGCAGAACTTACCGTTGTTAGGTGATGCCCCTGGTTCAATGTGGATTGTCTCGGGCACATCAACTTCCACCTCACCTGTTCGAGGGTGAATTGTACATCCCGCAACCCAAACAACAAGGCTTATACAGCTTATATACACTACTGTCTTTACTGTCTTTAGTTTTTTTAGCTGATTCAATTTTCTTAATTTCAATTATATAAGCCTCTATTTAATTTTTATAGACTCAACAGCTGCGCTTGCCTACACCATAGTAAAGTGCTTTTTGATAAGCAATTTACAAATTAAAACTGTCTAGCGATAAAGCCTCAGAATCTATAACAACATATCAGACTTCTTATATTTAAACTGTTAAAAGCTTGTCAAAAATAAATCTATCTTTTTGAGCACACAATCAGATATTATCTAACTTGAGTGACTCGTTTCTTTCTGCGCATATTTAAAGTATTTTTCTAGAACAGTAGAAGATGCTAGAGATAAAAATTCAATATAATCATTTACTCCACAAACAGCAGAGTTTTTGTCATAATAAGGGCCTATTGTCTCACCTTCCCGAGTATAAAAATACCAGCCATGGCTTGCTTTAAAATAACGATCAGAGAGCCTTCTTGCATAGATACAGAAGTTGCTTTGATTGTCATCTTTGCGTAACTTCATGCTTTTCTTCCTTTGCCTATTATTTTTACAGGCTTTACATTGAGCTACTAGTAAAACAACAATTAATATATTAACTATACACAAGCACAATTCAGCTGACAATACAGAGCAACAAAATAATAGATTAATCTTTAATTAAAAATATAAATACAATAAATAAGATGTTTTTATTAAAAATAACCATTTAAATTATGCCATTTTATCAGTTTTTATTTCTTCTGCAGACTTAACTCGTTTTACACTTAGGCCTTCCGCAGTTAGTGATTCACCTGCACCTATTCCAGCACAACAAGCTCGCATGTACTCAATATCTCCTATATATTCTAACTCTACTGTGTTAGACAGCATCATTGATGTAACAGAACCAGGTTGAACCTCTTCTATGATAACGCCATACTCTCCAGTCATATCTTTATATACAAGCATAAAGGTAATAGTTTGTTTAGGCGGTATAACAAAGTGCAGCCACACAACAGCATTCAGCTTAATCACGTGCTTTCCTTTTTTTATTTGCGGTATTTTTTTAGATTGTTTCTGACTACGTAATAACTTAAAGAAAAAACTACGCTTTTCTTTATCTAGTAAGTCACCGCTATTAGTAAAAGTATCGATGAATTCGGATCGAGCAATCTCACCCAATTTATACAATTTGAGTTGTTTTATAGGAAATTTATTACTCATATTGCAGCTCTGCTTCAATATTAAAGATTCGCCTACTTTTTAATATACGGTTCACACCTATTGAGCGGAAAAACGTATTTTTAACACTGACTTTAGGCCGCCTTATTAATATCCTTCTGGTACTAACCTGATATGATGAATCCATAACCCTCCATCTCGTCTTGGAGCAGCCCATAACTCATGACTTCGACCTTTATGCACTCGCACTCCCATTGGGGGAATGTCTGCGCCTACATTATTATTGGCTTTTTTATTACAGCCTTTGTCAGGAGGAGCATTACAGCCCTCTATTGACTCAGTAGTACTGCTGTTTGCGTAACTATCATAAGAGTCGACATGTTGATAAATCGATTCAAGCTCACTGTAGTCATGCCCATTTGGCCACTGGCTATCAAGATCTGTAGAGTAATCCATACAAGTTTTTTGGCTGGTGCCATCTTCACTCGTATGTCCTAAACCTAAAACATGCCCTATTTCCTGACATATCACATGATTTTTTTCACCTAAAATTGCCCAATAGGATGTATAAGAGTCATTCATTTTCGCAGTGCCACGATCAATATGACCACTAGCATCTAAACCTATTGTGGCAAGCCCCAGCCACCCATTAAAACCATATTCAGCATTACATACCCGTATCTGGCCTTTCACCATACGACACCTTTTCCGGGTATGGTGACTATCATTTGCGGAAGTAATAGCTAAACTGATGACATTTGAGTAAGACCACCTAGACAGGGCTTCAACCAGCTCTCCTTCCCAACTGGCAGTCATACTATCAACCACCTGTAAATTAAAAGCCGTTGTTGTTCTGGCCCAATGATAATTATTCCAGTTATGATTTGCATAACCACTAGCTGCGAACAAAGTAAAAAAACATGAAGCCTTAATTGCATTTTTTAACATAAACAGCCTGCTTTATTTTATTTTGTTTTTATAAAAACCATCTATCTTCATTCATTATAGTTTATTTAATGTTTTTCATATTATTATTTACACTTATATATCCGCATAAACTTTATTACTTATCAACTTAAGAAACTAAAAAACTATCTTTAACAGCACTTCTCTATTTAAAAACGAAACAACAGCAACCCTATGACATTTGGCAATTTATTTGCATTTATTAAAATTACAAGCTATTTCTATTCTGAAGCAATTTATTTAAGCATGGTGTAAGGAGTTGTAATTATGCGACAGTCAATTTATAGCCAGAATAATTCTGGAAATGAAGATGAAGCAGCTATTCCACAAATGCTTCTTAATGAATATGAGAGTTTTTTAAAAGTTAGATATAAAGAGGTCTGTGCAGGCCTTAAATTAGATTTTTACGACTGGGCCCATTTTATTTTACATGAAACTATAGTGTTATCGCCATTTTATAAATTTAAATCTGATGAATTTAAAGAAATACTTATTTTAACCATTAAGTCATTTGCAACCTCAATCACATCGCCTCTACAGAGAGTGTAACCTGCTAAAACCACACCACTACCTGTTCAATATTTATACACTAGTTAGGGGTAACATAGCTATTAGGCTCACCCTTAACTTAAACAGGTAGTGAAAATCACTCCACCATCTTAAATATTAGCTATTCTAAGTGTTCGTTTTATCTAACCTGTTAGTTTTCGGTAAATTGCTCGGCTAACCATCTTTAACTGTGTTTTTAAAGGAAATCTCTTTAAGTTAGTAGTAACAACCCCATCGGTAAATCGAGTGCGTTTGCTGTAGTCAATCGCAATGTCAACGACTACTGGTTTATTTTCGCTAGCCAGGGCAAGTGCTTGCTGTAGTTTTTCTGCTATTACATCCTCACCCTTAATTTGTATATATTCACAACCTGTAGCAACCGCTAATGCTGCAAACTGAATTGCTCCCAACTGTGTACAGGTTTTTCTGTTATAGGGTATTTGCTGAGCCTGAGCAATTTGTGCCAACTCACCATCATTGAATATTAAACAAATAATACCCAGTTGATATTTAGCGGCCGTTGTTAACTCCATACCGCTCATTAATAGCGCCCCATCACCAACCACAGCAACAATCATTTGTTCTGGGTGAGCCAGTTTAGCTGCTATAGCCGCAGGAACTGCATATCCCATACAATTAAAATCAGTGGGTGAAATAAAGTGCCGTCCTTCATAGATAGGCATTAGCTCTGCTGTTAAAAAAGTATGATTACCATCATCCGCTATAATAAATGTGTCGTTATCAACTAATGTTCGTAGCTCTCTAAATAAAGCAGCAGGATTCACTCTTTCATTACTATAATGAGCTAACCATTCAGTTAAATAACGCTGCTTATTATCCTGAATATTACCAGCCAACTCTGTATAATTTCTTGGTGTACTTAGCTTTTCTAATTCAACTAACAGCTCAGCTAACACTTGTCCCGCATCACCTTCAATTGCCACTGCTGCCTGATAGTTTTTATTAAAAACCTGAGGATTGATATCCACATGTATGAGCTTATCTGGTACAGGCAAGCCATAACTACCAGTGGCTATTTCAGCAAATTGTGTCCCTACTGCCAACAAACAGTCACATTGGTTAAATGCCTCCTCTGCTGCGGGCACTGCTGCTGGTCCAAATCCCATTCCGGTATGAAGTGAGTGATTAGCAGGAAAACTACTTAACCCCTGTAATGTGGTTGCTACGGGTGCTGATAAATATTCAGCGATTGATTGTACTGTCGATACTGCATCCACCGCCCCCCAACCAACAAATATACCTGGCTGTTTAGCCTCAACCAACATGGCTGCTGCTGTATTAATAGACTTGAGCGTATCATTTGTTAGTGGTGCTGGTGACAACGGCTGATAGTTAGATATTTTTTCCACAACACCTGTTTCTAGTTGAATATCAACGGGGATTTCAATAAATACTGGGCCAGGCTCACCAGTAGTAGCAATATCATGAGCTTTATATAGTGTTTCTATAATTTCTGCATGATTTTGGATATGAAAAGTAGCCTTAGTAATAGGTGCTAACAACTCATGTTGCCGTATATCGTGCAGCTGATAGTGAAATTCCCCCTGACTACGAATACCCCCACTAATTACCAGTATGGGGATACCATCTAGGTAAGCTTCGGCAATTCCACTCGCTGCTTGAGTCACTCCTGCGCCCGGTACAATAACTAATACTCCTACTTTTCCAGTAGTACGACTGTATGCATCAGCCATAAAAGCACCATTACCTTCATGAGTAACCAAAATAGGGGTAATTTGCTTTGAACTGGCTAACTCATCATATATTTCTGTGTTATGCACACCAGGTATGCCGTATGTAAAGGTAATCTGTAGCTGCTCTAAGGCATACCTTAGCAACCATGCACCTGTTTTTTTCATTTTTCTACTCTTCCCTAAACGTATTTCACACTAACAGTCCTTTGAGGACACTTTACTGTGTTTTTGTAATATTAGCTGCCGCATTCATTGCTGTTAAAATACATCCAGATAAAAAAGTTCCTTCTAAAGAACGTTTTCCACACATGCCTCCGCCACCAAACCCTGCTGCCTCCCCTACTGCATATAAGTTTTCTGTCACTTGATGGTTTTGCTGTAATACCTGACTAGCTAAATTTGTTTGAATGCCACCAAGACTTTTTCGTGAAATTAAATGCAATTTAATTGCTATGAGAGGATAAGCTTTAGGATCATCAATCGGCTTTATCTGGCAAGTTCTTACTCTATCGCCCCGCCAGGTGCGCAGCTGATTTATACGTCGCAACTGATCATCATTGTAAAACTGCTTGCCTCTATTAATATTTTGATCATAGCAATGAATAGTACTTTTTAAGGTGCTACTACTTATATCAGGCTTCCTTGATATTTGATTCATTTTATCAGCCAACTCAGTAATACTAGTTGCTATGACCACATCACTCGATTGCTGAACTAAGTATTCTATCAGTTGATGATTACCTCGGAGATTTTCCAGTAAAAACTGGATTAGCCTTCTGTCCCGTAGCGACGGATTATGCTCCGCTCCTGAAATAGCAATTTCTTTTAGTGCAATTCGTTTATTTAAAACCTGCCACGTATAACCTGCTGACTCTTTAGCCACTTGCTGACATAAAAAGTGTGTATCATAACCAGTAATTAATGGCTCTGGCCCAATCCGCTCACCTTTAGCATTGAGCCATAATGCTGATTTTGCAGGAATCAAGCTTAAGCCATGATTAGCAAACTGTGGTGTTGGATGGTGAATACCTGCAGCATAATTCCACATTTTATCTAGATGAGTAATGTTACCGCCTAGCTGTTTCACTTGGTGATGCATACGCCCATCTGCTGCTGGATGCGAACCATTAAGCAAGCCCTCTAGCTGACTGCCAATTCTCCAGTGTTTTTTAACTTGCTCAAGATTACCTGCAACGCCCCCGGCAGCTACTACTAATGAATGGCAACGATAATGAGCAGCTTCACCTGACCCAGCGATTACATTTAATTCAAAAACACCTGATGTATCTCGGCTAATGTGCTGGACGACCTGCTGGTCTTTGATTGATAGTTGTTGTGTATCATTTTGCTGATTAATACCAGCCATTAACTGCAAGATAAGCCTATTACCAGTACCCCATAATATGTGATAGCGGGGCACTGAGTTACCTGGGGTATACAAACCTCGTTCAACCCACTGCACTACAGGAAAAAACCGCAGCTGTAGCGATAATAACCATTCCCATAGTTTAGGAGAAGACTGAATATAGTGTTCAGCCCATCGCTGAGGCCAGTGATCTTCTGCAGTAAATTCAGCAAAGTTTAGCCAATCTTTGCTAGCCAGTTCCTTACTGTCTTTTATCCTATTGAGTTTCTGTAGTGGTGTATCTACTAGTAACATCCCACCAAAAGCCTGCCTCGCTAACCCACCTAAATATTTGATTGAGTTTTGTTCAACAATAAGAATACTTCCTTTATATGGAGATCGTAAAAGTTCATAGGCCGTTACCAACCCTGCCAATCCACCACCAATAATTATCGTGTCATAGTAGTTGTACATAATAAGTAGTGATATAAGAGTTTAATGTAGAGGTAGAGCACTGCTAAGAAGTATTAGTATCCCTAAATCAGTTTTCTGGATAAATAAAGCGTGATACTTTCACTATAAACTGTCGATAGTAAATTTTGCCTATGGCTCATCAAACTATTAATAGTCAAAACCAAAAAATTAAAAATACTCTGTCAGCAACTGCCTTTGATGACCAAACGAACTATAACGATTTTGACTTAACAGACTCAGTGGAACCATTTATCAGCGAGCTTTATCGTGCAGCATTACACACCACACCTAGTTGCTTTTATCACTCTTCATTGACGAAATTAACTGAAATAACGGAGTCCGATGCTGCAATCTGGTGTTATGGGCACATTGCAACAATGAGCTTTCACACTTATACGACAGTTGGTGTCCCTGCTAGTTTTGCTAATCGCTTGATTAGTCACTGGGCAGTGAATCCAATTCTCACACCGTTGATTCACCACGCAGAACAGCCCATTGATATTAAAGACTTTATTTCAGATGAAGTTTTTTTTCAGTCTGCATGCTATCGAGACTGCTTTCAGCCTTTTCAATTAAAGCGAGCACTTAGTTCCATTGCTTTCAACTTTAAGAGTGGGTTCTTTGACTTACTAACCATTTACCGAAAACGCCAGGAGCATACTTATAATAGCCATCAAAAACAGCTACAAACACGGCTAAGTTATCACCTTCGTCAGGCAGCTAAATTACATAAGGAGTGTATAGTAACCAGCAGCCAGCAAACCGAGAAGTACAACAATTGCTCATTGGCCCTGTGTGACTTGAAAGGTTTTATTTACTATCAGCAACCGGGTTTTTTAACCTTACTAACGAATGAATTTAAACAGCAAAGCTTCCATCAACTACCAGAAATCATAAATGCAACAAGTGAACAGCAACTTCAGTTAAATGAAATTACCGCATACATACAACCATTGCTCCCTTGGAAAATTGTTGCAATTAGAAAAAATGGAGCACTGGATAAATTATCTTGTAGGCAACAACAAGTTGTTCAATTATTGACCCAAGGGTTTTCCTACAAGCAAATAGCCATCAAACTAAATGTTGCACCATCAACAGTAGCCAATCACTTATATCAATCCTATAAAAAACTCAACATCACAAGTCGCAGCCAGTTACAAAATATTTTGGCAACAATATCTCAAGACTAAAATGACATAACTCACCTTCAAAAAGAAAGTAAACAACCATACAACACTTCATGTAACAAATTGGAAGATTTTCAGTACAGTCACTACATTAATCTGTTTTTTTTAATGGTTGTTTCTCAGAAATTCATTCACAGGTCGTGTAATTTTGCCACCTATCAGTCTTGCATGATCACTCCTTAATAAAGTGTGAACTAACGGCTATGTAAATGTGAAGTGCTAGCAAATCGCTAGTATGGAATATTGCTAAGCCATCATTTATGGATAATGCCATAAAATTGAGGTGTTACCACAAATTAGGGTACTGTCTAAATTAAGGTGTTGACTGACTTAGATCGTGTAGGGCTCTTGGTAGACCATAAATAATTAAATGACCACAAACCGTAAAGGTGAAATTAACTGACTGAACTTATGTAAAAATATAACTCCTTTAATAAGGTGTTATGCATAAGCATGCTCATAAAGCCTATATCCACTGATAAGAGTATATATGTCAGTTAAATTTGGTCTGAACAACAAAAGTAAGATGAGGTTTCTATGGGCCGTCCTATAGAGTTTAACAGAGACGAGGTCCTTGATCAGGCCCTCGAAGTCTTCTGGAATACTGGCTATACAGCCACTTCTGTAGCTGATCTGGTCGAAGCCACAAGCTTAAAGCCAGGCAGTTTATATGCAGCCTTCAAAAGTAAGCGTGGCCTTTATATGGCTGCAATTGACTGTTATGCACAGCGCCGGTTGGATAAACAGGTATGTTGTTTTGAGTCAGTTGACTCGCCATTAACAGCCATAAAGCTTTACTTTGAACAACTAGCTGCTGACATTTTGCTGGATAATGAGTCAAAAGGTTGCTTTTTAGTAAATACATTACTTGAAGTAGCTCCCCATGACGAAGGCATCCATCAAAAAGTCAGTAGTTATTTAAGACAAATAGAAGCTGGCTTGCGTCATATGATTGAAAAAGCACAAAAGTGTGGCGAAATTTCAGCAGAAAAAGATCCAAAAATTTTATCCCAGTTACTCATGTTAGGTATCACTGGTTTGAGAGTACTTACAGGCACAAAGCCTGACAAACAGGACTTGGATCGTATTTTAGCTCAATTACTAAGCAACTTAACGAGCCAATAGACGTAGTTACATGGAATTTTCTAAAACAAGCACTGTTACGATTAATTAAACAGTGCTTGTTTTTTATTCAAACTAAAGGGCATCTCTAATACCCCTCCGCCGACTGACGTAAAAAAAGATTCTCTTAGCTCAATTCCTTTGTCATGTTTTCTAACTCTTCCTGAGCCATCATCCAGTCATCTTCCAATATTTGCTGCTGTTTTTTTAGCTGACTCTGCTCATCCAGTAACTGGCGTAATTTCCCTTTATTTTTTTCCTCATATAAAGACGCATCACCCAGAGTTTCACTTAATGCTTCAAGTGATTGCTCTGTTTTATGAATATCGACTTCAAGCCGCTCTACTTTTTGCTTAAGAGGTCTAAGCTGGCTACGAATTGCAGCTTCTTCACGTTTTTGCTCCTTTCGTGACTTCCCTACTGGTTTCTCTTGCACTTGCTGATCATGTTCAGTGCCATCACTTACCTTTGCAGCCTGTTGTGCTTTCTTCTGCTCTATTAGCCACTTGCTGTACTCAGATAAGTCTTGCTGATAAGGCTTTACTTCTCCATTACTCACCAGCCATAAATCATCTACTGAGCTATTTAATAAGTGGCGGTCGTGAGAAACTAATACCACTGCGCCGTCAAAGTCTTGTAAGGCTTTCGTCAAAGCAAAGCGCATATCAATATCTAAGTGGTTAGTAGGCTCGTCCAATAGGAGTAAGTTTGGCGATTGCCAGGCGATCACTGCTAAAGCCAACCGGGCTTTTTCTCCACCAGAGAAGTTTTCAATAGTGGCGACAGCCTGATCACCTATAAAATTAAAGCCACCTAAAAAGTCTCGAATCGCCTGCTCTGATACAGTGGGCGATAGCCGTTGGATTACCAAAAGAGGAGTAGCCGAAATATCTAAGGCATCCAAATGCTGCTGAGCAAAATAGCCTATTTTTAAATTTTGCCCCTCCAGCTTTTGTCCTGACTGGACAGACAGCTGGCCTGCAAGGGTTTTAACCAGTGTCGACTTACCCGCTCCGTTTGCACCAAGCAAACCAATTCTCGCTCCAGGTTCAATATTAAGATTAACTGAGTGCAAAACTGTTTTGTCAGGGTAACCTAAATCGGTTTTCTGTAATTGAAGTAGAGGATTAGAAACCCGACTGTTGTTGCCAAAATCAAATGAAAATGGGCTATCTACATGAGCTTGAGCAATTCGCTCTAGTTTGTCCAACGTTTTTAACCGGCTTTGTGCCTGGCGAGCTTTAGATGCTTTGGCCCTGAATCTATTTACAAATTTTTCAAGATGAGCAATTTCTCGCTGCTGCTTTTCATACAAAGATTGCTGTAAAGCAAGTCGCTCTGCTCTAATTCGTTCGTAAGCCGAATAGTTTCCAGAGTAGCTATGAAGTTGCTGCTGTTCAAAGTGAATAACCTGCCCCACCACATTATCTACAAAATCCCGGTCATGAGAGATGAGTAATAAAGTACCTTGATAACGTTTCAGCCACTCTTCCAACCAGATAATTGCATCTAGATCTAAGTGGTTAGTGGGCTCATCTAATAATAGGATATCTGAACGACACATCAGTGCTTGAGCTAGATTCAGCCTGATCTGCCAGCCACCAGAAAAAGTATTTACTGGTTTCGTATAGTCTGAAGGGCTAAACCCCAAACCTTGTAATAACTGCTCGGCTCGATAATGTGCCGTATAACCATTGATAGCATCTAATTCAGCATGGATAAGGGCTACTCGCTGATGGTTCTGCTGTTGCTCAGCCTGTAGTAAAGACTGTTGCAATATTCTTAATTGTGCATCCCCATCAATAACATATTCAACTGCAGCTCGGTCACAACTTCCTACCTCTTGCTTCATATGAGCAATACTTGCTTTTTCCGGCATAAGCAAGTCACCACTATCAATAGTGAGCTGGCCTAGCAACATTGCAAAAAAACTTGACTTACCAGAGCCATTAGCTCCGATTACTGCTACTTTCTGGCCATTATGAATAGTTGCACTGGCTTTAGCCAATAACTGCTTGTGGCCTCGATATAATGAAATTTTTTCCAACTTGATCATAGCCAAGCATTATCCTAGAAAAGTTATGAATATGCACCTATATAAAGGCACCTCTCAACTAAATTTCAACCTAGGAGTTTAAGTGAATCTCAACACCATTCCTCAAGTTTCAACAACAACCAATCCTTTCTGGGAGTTTTCATGTACGGTTTACCAACAAACTGAAATCGCTAAAACAGCTTTACATTTTCAAGACAAATGGCAGTTAAGTATTAATTTTTTATTGTTTTGTAGTTTTTGTAGTCTTAATAACAAACAACTTAGCCAACAAAACAGCCTACAGTTGTGGCAACAGTTGGCTCAATGGCATCAAGAATATACGTTGCAAATAAGAAAACTACGGCAAAAACTTAAATGTTATAGTTCAGATGAAGAAGGGAGTTTGCTCTACCAGTTAATTAAGCAGATGGAATTACATTTTGAGTACCACGAGCAGCAAATTCTTTTCCGTCACTTCAACGAGCTTGATCATATTAGCCAGAAAAAACCTGCGGATCTATTTATTACCAATACATCAAATTATCTTAATAGTATTAATCAATTTCCATTTCAAGAGTTACTAACAGCTCTTTCAGTATGGTTTAACGAAATAATACAATATTGGCAAACAATCTCAGCAAAAAGGCAGAAATAAAAACGCGAAATGGGGTTATTTACCCCATTTTCGCCAGCCACGGCTTCAGCTTTTAGTACTTTTAACAGGCAGTCAAGCCTGACCAGTACTACAGATCTGTTGCCGGATCAAAAATACTACGGATATTGTCGTCTGATGAATCATCAGATTTATCTTCAGGCGTAGATTCTTGTTCTACTACTTGTGGCTCTTCTTCAGCTACAGGTTGCTCTACCGCTTCAACTATTTCTTCAACTGGCTCAACCACTTCAGCTTCCGGTTTTGCTTCAACAACCTCAAAACCAGCTTCATCTGTTAATTGATCTAACAGTGATTCTTGAGTTGCTTCTGGAGCAGCAACTTCTGCTACTTTTTTCTTGGGCGGACGGCCACGACGGCGAGGTGCTGCTTCTTTAGCCTCTGTAGTCTCTGCTTTTTTAGGGCGACCACGACCTCGCTTGGCGGTAGTACCTGCTTCAGTGCTAGCGGCTTTTTTCGGACGGCCTGGACCACGCTTAGCAGTAGTAGCTGCTTCTGCTGTTTCGGTTTTTTTAGGGCGACCACGACCTCGCTTGGAAGCAGTTGATGCTGCTGCTTCTGCTGTTGCGGCTTTTTTCGGGCGACCTGGGCCACGCTTAGCAGTAGTAGTTGCAGTAGTGGCAGCTGCCGCTTTTTTCGGACGACCACGACCACGTTTGGCTGTAGTATCTACTGCAGCAGTTGCGGCTTTTTTCGGACGACCTGGGCCACGCTTAGCGGTAGTACCTGCTTCTGCAGTTGCCGCTTTTTTCGGACGACCACGCCCGCGTTTAGTGGTAGTACCTGCTGCTGCAGTTGCGGCTTTTTTCGGACGACCTGGGCCACGCTTAGCGGTAGTACCTGCTTCAGCAGTTGCCGCTTTTTTCGGACGACCACGACCACGCTTAGCGGTACTAGTTGCTGCAGCTGTAGTCGCTTTTTTCGGGCGACCTGGGCCACGGCTAGCTACGGCTTTGGCAGTTTTTTCAGTTTTTACAGCTTCTTTTTTAGCTATTTTAGCTTCTTCTTTGGCTATTTCCTTTTCTGCAACAGCCAAAGCCTTAGCACGTATTTTCTGATACTTAGCGTTCAGTTTTGCTTCAGCCTGGATTTGCTTCATCTCGTCAAAAGCTGCTTTTAACTGATCAAGCTCATCTTTAGCTGTGCTAACTGCCAACTTAGCTTTTTCAAGTTGATTAATTGCAGTTGCTGTCTTCTTCAGCTTAACTTTTGCCTGAGCAGCTGCTTGGCGAGCTCTTGCTTTCTCATACTTAGCTTTAACCTTAGCTATTTGTGCTTTAGCTTTAAGGCTATTTTTTTCTGCATCTGCAAGGCGTTTCTCTTTTGCTTTTTCAAGCTGAGCCTGCAGTTTGTCTATTTCCTGTTGTATTGTAATAACGGGATCAACCGCCTTAGCAGCAGCTTTCCGTTGAGTTACCTTTTTTTTGACTGGCTTCTTGGCTGGCATTTTACATCCTCATCGAAAAGTGGATAAAAGAATTATACGATTAAAACAATTAATATCCATATTTAATGGAAAAAAAATATTATTTTTTTGCTAGCTTATCGAAAATTAATCCTCAACTGCAAATCTTTAATGAGAAAACTGCCACATGAGTCCTGTAATAGCCTTCATTCAATTGGGATATCTCTGCCTATGTTTAATATTCACTATATATACCCAACGTGCTGGGTATTAGAAACCAGCCAGACAATACACTAAACTGCTGCCTGAAACGGACTAGCGCCCTGTAAACCAAAATATCAAGAAGCCCCTATCGTCTACTCATTAATCCTACTCAAGTACTAGCAATAATTTAGCTCATTAAGCGATAGAAGCCTGACTAAATATACTTCAAACCATTAATAGTCAATACTTATATAACTCAGTTGCCTTTTAACAGACAACCAATTGCAAGATAACAATCATTTTGCAACAAATTTGGTCAATACTTGTTCTTAGTAGGGGCAATTTTCTGTACCCCTGCCAGCTTTCATACCTGACTATTGCGAGGGCCCTTCATGATCAAGCGAGTAGTTTTTAATCAAAAAGGAGGCGTAGGAAAATCAACTATTGCCTGTAATCTTGCCGCTATAGCTGCAGCCCAAGGTAAACGAGTGTTACTCATTGACTTAGATAGCCAACGAAATTCTTCTTGTTACTTACTTGGACACCAATACAACAGTAGCCTATCTACTGTAGCAAACTTTTTTGAGCAGAGCTTATCCTTCAGTTTAGGCGGCCTAAACCTCAAGGATTACACCTTAAAAACTAACTACCCTAATTTACAGTTAGTTCCCGCAGCAATGCACTTAAGCGAACTACAACATAAACTAGAAACCCGGCATAAAATATACAAACTTAAAGAAGGGATTGACCGGCTTGAACCCTATTTTGATGAGGTTTATATAGATACTCCACCAGCATTCAACTTTTATACATTATCAGCCTTGATTGCTGCTGATAATTGCTTAATTCCGTTTGACTGCGACCAGTTTTCCCGCCAAGCGCTAACTGATTTATTAGCAAATGTTACGGAAACCCAGACAGACCACAACGAAAAATTAATAGTTGAGGGAATTATCGTCAACCAGTTTCAACCACGAGCCAAGTTACCTCAACAACTGGTTGATGAGCTAATTGTTGAACAATTACCAGTATTAAACGCTTATATTTCTACTTCAGTAAAAGTGAAAGAGTCTCATCAAGCTTCAACTCCACTTATTCACTTTGAGCCGAAACACAAAGTTACCCAGGAGTTCTGTCTTCTATATGAAGAATTAAGTACGGCTGCCTGATTGATTCTTAATTAAAGCACGCTTACCGGTTATTAAGATAACCTCTGCAGCCGAACTTTTGCCTTTACTGCGACTCAAAGGCAAGATATGGTTTGAGCGAAGGAGTTGACCACCCCATACTCAAACCACAGGGGACAGTACAAACCCTAGGTCAATACAAACCCTAGGTAAGAGTAGCGCTAGGTCATAGAGGCATGATTGATCACAGAATGATTAGTCGTAGTGATCATGGTGGTCAATAGTAATAATGTAATGAGATAAAGAGATGACAATGAAATTTAAAATGCTTGCCGCTGGCATTCTGCTAGCATCCACTTCTGTAGTTGCTATCGCAGAATCTAAAGCTGTCGAGCTAAAGGATGAAAAACAAAAATTAAGCTATGGCCTAGGGGTTATCTTGGGTGAAAGACTGAAAGCTGATTTTGATTCAGTCGATGTCAAAGCCTTAGCAAAAGGCGTTGAAGATTCTATTCAAGGAAAAGAGCCTGCTATTCCTCAAAAAGAGTTGATGGCATTGATTCAAAAAGCCCAACAAGAAAAGGCTCAAGCTGCTCAAAAAGAATACGCAGCTAAAGCTGAAACCAACCGCAAACGCGGTGATGATTTCTTAAAAGAAAATGCGAAAAAGAATGGCATAAAATCAACTGAATCTGGGCTGCAATATAAAGTATTAACAGCTGGAAAAGGTGAAAAGCCTAAAGCAGAAAGCACAGTTGTTGTTCACTATGAGGGACGCACTCTAGACGGCAGCATATTTGATAGCTCTTATGAGCGCAAAGAACCAGCAAGCTTTGGTGTAAAACAAGTTATTCCAGGCTGGACCGAAGCCTTACAACTGATGGGAAAAGGATCTAAGTGGGAGCTTTATATCCCGTCAAAGCTGGCTTATGGTCCAGGCGGTTTCCCTCCTAAGATTGGACCAAATGAGTTGTTAGTATTTAAAGTTGAGCTGGTAGATATTAAGAAATAACTGATATTCAGATAAAAACTACCACTTGATAATGAATAATGAGTTAAAAAGTGGTGGTTTTTATGACAGCTTGCTTATTTTTTTAACAAATAAGCATAACCGTTTGATCCTAACGCATAATAAGTCCCTGTTTTTTCTCCAAATGCTACAGACTGCAGAGCCACCCCCGTTGGTAGCCACCAACTTCTTTTGGATACAGTCCAACGTTTTAGAATTTTTTTATCCTTAACTCGATAAAGCTTAATTTCACGATTATTAGATCCAGTTAATAGTTGCGACGAGTCCAAAGAAAACCTGGCGCTGGTATAGGTATCACCACGCTGCATCCAATGTACATACTCATTTAGCTCATGAACTAATTTACCAGATCCAGTTTCTCTGATTTGCGCCAGACCACTTTGGGCACTAATAAAAGCGTAAAAACCATCAGACGATAGCTCAACTGTGGTAATTTTATTTCCTAAATCCCAACTATGTAGCATTTCACCGGTATTTAAATTCCATAATTTAGCCGTAAAATCATCAGAACCTGTTATTCCTAAATCACCGCTAGCTGAAATAGCAACATCATTCACTCTATCTTCATGCTCAACCGTACGAATTATTCCACCTTGCTTGATATTAAAAACAATGGCTCGTGTATCACTGCTGATCCCCAAGAAAGCTAGCCCACCATCCTGAGTTAGGCTCAGACTAGAAACTTCTCCAGGTGCTTGCCAATAGGCCAAAGATTTTCCCGTTGCTAATTCCCATAGAACAATGGTACGTAAATCATCAACTGTTGCAGCAACTAAATTATTTCCAGCAACACCTACTGATACCAAGTTACTTAATTGACCTTTGGCATGATTCCAGTCGTAAAGACGTTCGGCTTTAGATAACTTCCAGCAGCTTCCACCATGGTATATAGAGCCAATGACTGCATAGCTACCATCAGCAGAGAGTGCTGAGCTATAGTAACCCTGTAATGCCAGCTCCCATAACTTATCTTCGTCAGACCCTGTACAACCAGTCAACAGCAATACCCAGGCAATAATAATAGGAAGCCTTTGTAGCCTATAAGCAGTCAACGTTTGTTGTATGTGGCTCCATGCCTGACAGTAAAGCATGATAGTTTTGACTTTTAATCTGTTAGCAACGGGTTAGAGGTGCTCTTAAGTGTAGTATATCCTTTGGGAAGATCTGGTAAGGTGGACGCTTTGTTTTCAATCTCACTCATCATCACTGACGTGAAAGGCTATGGCTTTTAACAAATGGCAATGCTCTGGCGTATCTGCTTCAGAGTGACAATCACTCATCAACCCCTCAAGAGCTTGTTTAATTTGTAATAGGTCTGCTACACGCTTTTCAATATCAATAATCTTTTCTTTTGCAACAGCATGAATTTGCTGGTGTTGATTGGCCAGACCTGGTGTATGACTCAAATTAAGCAGTTCTTTTATTTCTTTTAATGAAAACCCAAGCTTTTTCGAACGAATAACAAATTGTAGGCGGTTAGTATCTGCCTCGGAATAAATACGATACCCCGAAGCTCTTCGATGAGGGGATGGCAATAAGCCTTGTTTTTCATAATAGCGAATAGTATCAACTGTTACATTACAGTTTTTTGCCAATTGGCCAATGGTAAAGCCTCGTTCCATAGCACGACTCCAAGCCCAAAAATTTCACCAATTGTCATGATTTTACCACCAGACTGGCAACTATCCGACCAAACATAAGCTTGCTGCTATAAGCTGATATAACTAAGCTGATACAACTAAAGTGGGCTTGTTTTTGGACTAAACCACTAACTCCTTATGAGCATTATGTAAGACTTCTATCAGCTGATCTTCCAGAGTAAACCTTTCTTCAAGGGCTTGGCCTACCACTGAAAGTTGGGAAGGAAATTGATCAATCAGCTCATTACAATGCGCCGCTGTATCAAATTTATCATTGAAGTTTAAAAGCATTTCTGTAGTAGCCTGAATTTTCGGATAAATTTTTCCAGCCAGCTCCAGGCCTCCATCATTAAACTCTTTGCCTTCTTTTAATAACTGCTCATACACTTCAAAGTGACCAGCAGATATATAGTCTACTAAAATCTGGCAAAATGCTTGGATTTTTTCAGGAAGCACCTCGCTATCAACTTCACTGTCAAAAGCATTCAAACCACTGAGCTTACAATAAATTACTAGCAACGCTTGTCTTTCATTTAACCAGCGATCGATTATTTCAGACACTCCTCCCCAGCGCTCTTTGGCAGTTTTACAACTCTCAAGCATTTTCTGTTACCCCACTATTTTGTTGCTGTTTTGCTCTCACTTTCTTGGTTGCCAGCTTTCTAATGTTGGCAAATACTGCATGCCATTGGTATTTAGCAGACTGTTTACTTGGTCACTAAACACACCCTTGGCAGCACTAGCTTCTTTCTTCAGCACTATAAGCCTGCTTCCCCATCTAAGCAGAGTTGGCTCATATTCGCTAGATTAGGCCAGAGCGATTTTTGCAGCAAGTAAAATAATTGATTGATAACTGACAAATTTGCTTGACAAAATCGTATTAAAAAAGCGTCTTGTAACTAAAAAAAACAAGGGGTAGGATGAACCGTTTAAACAACCAAACCAGTGTTTAACTGAAGGTTGTTTAACTGAAGATAGTTTAATTGAAGAAAGCTTAGCTAAAGAGAGTTCGTGGCCCTCTTTGCCTGAAGACCTCCACCAAAGAAAATAATGTAAAGCAGATAAAGGCAACTAAAGTCCAGCCAGGAATACTTAACCCTAAGAACTCCCAAACTACTTTTGCACAGTCACCGGTACCCGTTAGCATGTGGCCTAGCACTTCGGTAAAAGGTAGTACATCAATCATATATTCAACACTGGGCATACATTCTGGCACTTGGTCCGCTGGCAAGCTCTGTAGCCACAACTGTCTTGACGCCAAAGCAACACCAAAACCAGAAAAGAGTAAGGCAATGCCTCCGTAGATACGATAGCCTTTATTTTCTGGCCCATGCAACACAGCTATAAGGCAGACTAAAGCAATTGCCATAAAGACGATTCGCTGCATGATGCACATTGGACAAGGCTCCAAACCAAGACCATGCTGCATATACAAAGCCCCTCCAAGTAGCGCCAAACAAACAGCTAAAGCAAGCAAAAATAAAAGTCTGGACTTAGGTAGTGTCATAGATAATTGCTCCCGCCTTAAGACACCTAATGGTTAAAATAGAGCTACACTAGTGTAGAGAAATACGATATGCAAGGGCCACATTTCTTGTTGTAGAGCGCCACCAACACAGTAAGTTCACTTATTGCATAACCAAGGTGGGTTTATGCTTAAAAAAGCGCTTTTTTTTATCAATTTTTTGTTTATAAGCTTATGTTTAATTAGTCACCATAGCACTGCTGAAGAAGGTGATGAGAAAGGGGCCGTAGAATACATTGAACTTAAACCCTCATTTGTGGTGAACTACGGTGAGATAAAAAACCGACTAAAATATTTAAAAGCAGATATATCCGTTCGCGTGTATGGTAAAGATGCCGTTACAAAAGTTGAGCAGCACATGCCGCTATTGCGTGATGGCTTGGTGTTATTGTTTAGCCGCCAACTTGATAAGGATATAAGCAACGCCGAAGGGAAAGAAAGCTTACGACAAGAAGCATTAAAAATTATCCAAGACCGTCTCAAAGAAGAGGAAGGCAAACCTATTGTTGATGACCTGTTGTTTACATCATTTGTGGTGCAGCGCTAACCTCAAGAGATCGTCCACTAACTTGCTAACGCTTATCTGCATAGTGAAGCTACTAAGCAGCAGAGATACTTAACTCATACTGATGTAAACCATCATCAAACCCTGCCAGCCATGCAGCTGCCAGCCTTTTATGCTGATAGGGTGGAAGATTAAAAATTGTGCGAATACCTGCCTGGTAGCCTTGTTGGTATGCATTTGTTAAATCATCCAGCGAGCACTCCCCCATCTCACTGGTATCAGACTGATCTGGCGCTTCCTTTTTAGTCATATCTGCCGCCCTGGGTATATTGCTTTAGGGTAATAATAAAGCGCTACATACACTCTAACTTTTGCTTATTTGTATATTTATTTAAGTCTCTACTCACAGCTTATCTATTGATGATATCAACTATACAACTCCACCCTACACAGGGGGTGTCGCATATTTTGTTAACTAGATAACCTGTTACACGACTGTCTGTTTTGCCGCAATCTGTTACATCACAACCAGTGGTGTAGTTATACTTTTAGTTATAGTGCTTTTATAAACTAAGCAGCGTGACAGCCATCACAAAACTCAATATTCCACTGACTCTGCTATGCATTTTTACCCATCTGCCCATCTGAAGGTGGCGCAGCCCGAATGGATTTGAAATCCCCCCTTTAGGCTGGCCTTTAAATGCTAATTATTTACAAGATGCGGTACTAGTTGGGGAGGCACGAAAGTAGTCTGCCAAAAACTCAGGAAAACTTTGTGAGTCTTTAGTTTCCAAATGGCGTTGATCTGCCCAAGACTGCTGAGTTAACGCATTAAAGTAATTTTGGCGTTTACTACACAATGAAGTCCCTAAAAAATAATCTGCATGCTGTTTGGCAACGCTAATACCAAACTCATTAAAACTGGATTGGCTTTGTTGTAATTCTGCTATTACTTTGGCCGAAGGTGTCAGACTACTGTCTTCTATTTTCGTTAGCTGCTCTTCAATAGCTACTTTGTGATTGTTACTTCCCCAGGCACTATCCAGCAGCTCTGCTACTGGTATTAGCTCCGTTAACAGTTGCTTGGCCCAGTCAGTTAATTGAATGGGTTTATCTTGTTTTATCAGGGTTAGTTCAGGCTTACGCCCTTCAACAACTGTTTGATCAAAATTGTGCTGAATGGCTTTGCATTCTTGCAGATCAATATCTGGGCTATCCGCTAAGGCACAATAAGTTAAAAAGGTATCTAAAAAATGACTGGTAGTTAAATCAATACCTAATGGAGCAAAAGGATTTAAATCCATACAGCGAATTTCAACATACTCCACTCCCTTATCAGCCAACGCATCAATAGGATGCTCACCTGACTGAGTAATTCTTTTTGGCCTAACCGGACTATAATATTCATTCTCTATTTGTAATAAATTAGAGTTCAATTGCCGGTAGTGCCCATTAACTTCAACTCCAATTTGTTCATATTTGGGGTAAGGAGTTTTTATTGCCTTACTAATAGTATCTACATAACTCGGTAAAGTGTTGTAGCATATATTCAAACTAGCCTGAGCATTATTTTGGTAGCCTAAATCACTCATGCGAAGAGATGTTGCATAGGGTAAATACAGCGTCTCATGATTAAGTGATTGCAGGCCATGCTTCCCATTTCTTAAGAAATTTTTACTGACTGCAGGTGAAGCACCAAATAAATACATCAACAACCAGGCATAGCGACGAAAATTACGAATCATGGCAAAATATTTTGTAGATTGGTAATCATCTAACGTTAGCCCTGGCATCTCTTTTTCTTTTAATAATTCCCATAATTCCGACGGCAATGAAAAATTATAGTGAATACCCGCTATTGTTTGCATTGCTTTACCATAACGGTGCGCTAAACCTTCCCGATAAACATACTTCATTTTACCCAGGTTAGAGTCACCATAATAAGCAATCGGTATTTCTTCATCCGAACCTAGCAGACAAGGCATGCTATTTACCCACAACAATTCAGCATCTAAATGTTGGTAGGTGTATTGGTGTAGCTGGTGTTGAAAATGTAAAGCATCTGCTGGGTTTTGATAAACAGGCGTAATAAACTCCAGCAAAGCTTCTGAATAGTCAGTAGTTATATAAGGATGGGTTAATTTTGAGCCCAGCTGGTCAGGATGAGGCTGTTGAGATAAGTAACCAGCCATATCAGTCCGCAGACCTTCTTTTTCAATGCCATGTTGAAGCTGCGTCAATAATTGTATATTGTCTTTTTGACCTAATACTGCAAGACTTGCCTGATACTTAGTAGTCAAAGCGCTACTTCCTTCAATTAAAAGTAATAAACAACACCACTATACAGAGCTTACTTGATTGTCAGTAAAGTAAAGCGTTTTTACCAGTATGCAAAAGTCTAAGTGCTCTCTATATTACAATTACAGTTACTCAAGTTTATTACATGCAGACTAACGATTTTGTTCAAGAATAGCAAAATTCTACTTACCACCAGGATTAGTTACTAGCCTTCTGTCGCAACAAGAGTAATGGAGAATAAATATGAAGTGATAGGGTATTCTTCCACCGCCCTATCACTCCCTATTTCCCTGCTTTTGCGACACCCTTCAAAGGGAGTGGAGTGAAAGCTAGGGAGAGCATTAATTTAAGTATTACAGCTCTACTTTTTCCGTAGTGTTTTTGCATTCGCAAACAGGTCGGCAAATGTTCCACCACTTGATTGACTACCTTTACCTTTTTGCCCCCCAGACTTATTTTTTGGTTGCGACTGTCTGTTACCTTTAGTCGACTGTTGCTTTTGTGCCTGAGTGTCAGTTGCCGAATCAGTTAAGCGCATAGACAGTCCGATACGCTTTCTTGGAATATCCACTTCCATAACTTTGACTTTAACAATATCACCAGCCTTTACGACCTCACGCGGGTCTTTGACAAACTCATTGGACAGCGCAGAGATATGCACTAAACCATCCTGGTGAACGCCAATATCTACAAATGCTCCAAAGTTAGTCACATTAGTAATGACCCCTTCCAGAATCATATCTGGCTTCAAGTCTGCCAGGGTTTCTACGCCTTCTTTAAATTCTGCCGTTTTAAACTCTGGCCTTGGATCACGCCCGGGCTTATCAAGCTCTTTAATAATGTCAGTTACGGTTGGAATACCAAAGGTTTCATCTGTAAAATTTGCGGGGTTAAGTTGTTTTAAAAACTGGCTGTCACCAATAATAGCTTTGACATCCTTGGCACTACTTTCTGCAATTTTCTTAACCACAGGGTAAGCTTCTGGGTGAACACTAGAAGCATCAAGCGGGTTTGAACCATTCATTATTCTTAAAAAGCCTGCCGCTTGCTCAAAAGTTTTTGCGCCCAATCTTGGTACTTTCTTTAAGTCGCTACGCTTATTAAAGGCACCATTTTCATCCCTGAATTGCACAATATTGGTAGCAATAGTTTGGTTTAAACCTGATACACGGGTAAGCAGTTGAGCAGAAGCTGTATTTACATCAACACCTACTGCGTTTACACAGTCCTCAACCACTGCATCCAGTGAGCGAGCTAATTTTACTTGGCTGACATCATGTTGATATTGGCCAACACCAATGGATTTAGGGTCTATTTTTACTAGCTCTGCTAATGGATCTTGTAGCCTTCGGGCAATTGAGACTGCCCCACGGAAGGAAACATCTAAATCAGGAAATTCTTTTGCAGCTAGCTCTGATGCAGAATAAACCGAAGCCCCAGCTTCACTCACCATGATTTTGGTAAGCTTCAGCTCTGGGTAACGCTTCATCACTTCACCTGCCAGTTTATCGGTTTCACGGGAAGCAGTACCATTACCAATGCTGACTAAGTCTACTTTATGCTTAGCACACAGAGCTGCCAATACACTAATAGAACGATCCCACTGGTGTTGTGGGGCATGAGGAAATATGGTGGTGTGATCAACTAATTTGCCGGTACTGTCTACAACAGCAACTTTTACACCAGTCCGCAAGCCAGGGTCCAGGCCAATAGTGCAACGAGGGCCTGCTGGGGCTGCCAGCAATAAGTCATGTAGATTATCAGCAAATACTTTGATGGCCTCTTCTTCTGCCGACTCTCTTACCTGCCCCATTAGCTCAGTTTCTAAGTGGGTTAATAGTTTTACCCGCCAGGTCCAGCGCACTACTTCCTTCAGCCAAGTATCAGCTGGACGACCTTTGTCTTCTAGCTGCCAAAAATCAGCAATCATCACTTCGCATGGACTGGTCGCTGTTTTGTCTTCTTGGTCACCTACTACAATACTGAACTGTAAAATACCTTCATTACGGGCACGGAAAATAGCCAAGGCACGATGGGACGGCATTTTTTGTAACGGCTCATCATGCTCAAAATAATCGCTGAATTTAGCACCTTCATTTTCTTTACCAGCAACCACTCGGGCTGATACGGTACCATCGTCCCATAAGAAAGTACGTAACTTACCAAGTAACTCTGCATTTTCACTAAAGCGCTCCATTAAAATATATTTGGCACCATCAAGTGCAGCTTTAGCGTCTTCTACTTTAGCTTCTGGGTTTAAAAAGTCTTGGGCTTCTTGCTCAGGATTGAGCTCAGGGTTTGCTAATAGTTTATCAGCCAATGGCTCAAGCCCGGCTTCAATAGCAATTTGTGCCTTGGTTCGGCGCTTGGGTTTATAGGGGAGATAAAGATCTTCCAGGCGGGTTTTAGTGTCAGCGTCTTTAATCGCCTTGGCGAGTTCAGGTGTGAGTTTTTCTTGATCTTCAATACTTCTTAAAATGGTTTCTCTTCGATCTTCTAACTCACGAAGATAGCGTAAGCGCTCTTCAAGGTTACGTAACTGGGTGTCGTCTAGTGCCCCTGTGACTTCTTTTCGGTAACGAGCAATAAAAGGGACAGTTGCACCCTCATCTAATAAAGCGACCGCTGCCGCAACTTGTTGTGATCTTACCTCGAGTTCTTCAGCGATACGCTCAAATATACTTTGCATGAATAACCTGTTTTATACGTTGTACACATAAGTCAGATTATACCTATGATTTGTTGCTTTTCGAGAAATACAAAAACAACCTTACATTATCTTTTGTTGGGCTTATCACAAATAGTTTATGAAGCTAGCGGGGATATGTTGGTAGGGTGCCCCAAAAAGCTTGGGAAATTAAAAATGGAGCAATAGGATATTCTTCCACCACTCTACAAGGCCATCCATGGCCTTTAGCGCTTTAGCTGCTCCCGACAGCAGTTCCAGAACACCCCATCACTCCATTTTTCCCAACTTTTGAGTCACCCTACTCTTGAAAAAGTGAAGGGGGAAGAAGGATTAGTCTTCTAACTGAGGGCCTGCTTCTTTTATGGCTTCAGTTACATCAAACTTAGTGAAGTTTTCAATAAACTGATTCGCCAGGTCTTTTGCTGCTTCATCGTAAGCAGCTGGGTCAGCCCAGGTATCTTTTGGATTCAACAGGCGAGTCTCAACCCCTGGCACTTCAACAGGAATTTCCAAGTTTAGTAACGGCAGCCGTGTAGTTTCAACATCAACCAAGGCACCTGTTTGTATTGCACTAATAATTGCCCGAGTGATTGGAATGCTGAAACGCTCACCACCTTTACCATTGGCTCCGCCAGTCCAACCTGTGTTGACTAAGTAGACCCGGCTACCAAATTCCTGGACTCGCTTCATTAATAATTCAGCATATACGCTAGCGGGGCGAGGGAAGAAAGGCGCGCCGAAGCAAGTTGAAAAGGTTGATTTTAAGCCTTTGCCGCCACCCATTTCAGTAGAGCCTACCAGTGCGGTATAGCCACTCAAAAAGTGATAAGCCGCTGCTTCTTTCGATAAGATAGAAACCGGTGGTAAAACGCCTGTCATATCGCAGGTTAAAAAGATAATTGCATTTGGCTCACCAGCACGATTGATATCCACACGTTTTTCAACATGCTCTAATGGGTAAGCACAACGACTGTTTTCTGTTAAAGAAACGTCAGTGTAATCCGGTAGCCGGGTTTGCTCATCAATCATTACGTTTTCAACAATTGCGCCAAAACGTATGGCATTCCAAATAACCGGCTCATTTTTTTGGCTTAAGTTAATGCACTTAGCGTAGCAACCGCCTTCGATATTAAATACGGTGCCCTTGCCCCAACCATGTTCATCATCACCAATCAAGAAGCGGCTTTCATCTGCAGACAAGGTGGTTTTTCCAGTGCCAGACAAACCAAAAAACAAGCAGGTTTCGCCATCTTCACCCACATTGGCTGAACAATGCATTGGCAGTACATCTTTTTCTGGTAATAAAAAGTTTTGTACCGAGAACATGGCTTTTTTCATTTCGCCGGCATAACGCATACCTGCCAGCAATACTTTCCGCTTAGCGAAATTAATGATAACTGCACCATCAGAATTAGTGCCATCCCGCTCAGGTGAACACTCAAAGCTTGGCACATTAAGAATCTGCCAGGTTTCTTTAGCTTTAGGGTTATATTCTTCAGGACGAACAAACAGGTTACGACCAAACAGGTTATGCCAGGCAGTTTCTGTTGTCATGACCACAGGTAAATAGTGCTCAGGATCAGCCCCCACATGCAGATGCTGCTCAAACTGGTCACGACTCGCTAAAAAGTCAGCGACTCGCTCCCATAGCTCATCAAACTTATCAGCTGGAAAAGGTCGGTTGATATTGCCCCAAGCAATTGCATCAGAAGTGCTTGGCTCTTGGACAATAAATCGATCTTTCGGCGAACGGCCGGTACGAGTACCTGTAGCTACAACCAATGAGCCATTTGCTGCTAACTGGCCCTCTCCCCGCTTAATTGCAAGCTCAGTTAATTGAGCAGCACTTAAATCACTATAAGTTGTACTGCCCGTCTGGGTCTCTGTCATTCGTCAATACCTCGCCGGTTTATAAAAAACCGAAGTCTTTTTTGTTATCTGATTTGTAGCGCTCTTATAAAAGCTAAGCGTGTTTTGACCAGATAACAGCTAGTTAATCAATCCTGTGTGTTCAGACTTTGCTATTAATTAGTACACCTAGCAAAGTCTATTAAGAACATCTCTAAAAAACTGGTCTTTAGTAGTGTTCATTTTATTGTATAGTCCTAGTGCTGCATTCTAGGGAGCGCAATTATGCCAAATATTCACGATGTGAGCGAATTTCAAACTGATCAAAGCTCACACATTTGTTTATAACACGTTGTTTACCACATCATACTGAATGATAAAAATTAACCTTCTTTGAAAAAATTGCGGCTACTTTATTTGCTCAAGCATAATGATAATTTCAGGCTATAAGTAACTGAAGCATTTAATGTACAACGGGTGCTGCACCATCACCATCAGGTGCATCAAACAGCTGTTCTACCTCTGGAGCAGAAAACTCATAATGTGCACCACAAAACTGGCAGTCCATACTAACCTGTTGCTGTTCTTGGAGAATGTGGGTTACCTCAGCATAGCCCAAGGTGAGTAGTGCTTTTGCTGTACGCTCTTTTGAACAGCTGCACTTGAATTCGGCAGGGTGAGGCTCATAAAGCCTGACATTTTCTTCATGAAACAGTCTATGCAACACGTCTTTAATTTCAAGGCTGAGCAATTCCTCTGCAGTAATCGTATCAGCTAAGCAGTTTATTCGTTGCCATGCCTCTTGCTGCTCTTCGGAATTATTATCTGGAAGCGCTTGTAAAAGCATTCCTGACACACGACTCTGGTCAGAAAACACCCAAAACCGTGTAGCCAGTTGCTCAGATTGTTTGAAATAGTTAGCTAAGCAGTCAGCTAAAGTCACTCCATTAGTAGAAACGACCCCTTGGTATCGTTTCTTACCCTTAGGATCCACGGTAATTGAAAGCACCCCGTTAGGCATCAAACTAGATAATTCTGTCTCATTATTAACATCTTCTTTCCAGCTTGCCACGGCCCGAAATTGGCGCTTTTCATTACACTCGGCCATCAATAACGTCACAGAGCCTTCGCTTCGAGCCTGCAATGTTAAGGTACCTTCAAACTTTAAAGTTGAGCTTAGCAAAATAGCCGATGCAATCAGCTCTCCTAGCAGCTGCCGAATAACAGGAGGATAATCATGGTTTGCCAGTGCCTGCTGATAGCTATCCTCAAGCGAGACTATCTCTCCTCTAACTGCTGTGTCATCAAAGCTAAAACGCTGGGCGATATCTTTTGTATTACTCATAAAATCAAACAAACCACCTATAAATTGTAACCACAGTATAAACACTGCAGTCTTTGATTTCACTGGGCTACATGGAAAATTTCAGTGGTTTATTAAAACATATCGGCCAACACAACAGCTTAAGTCGCTAAAAAGCTTATGTGTTGCGAATATCAAAACTTGAGTAGTTATGGAAAAACGATGTTGACGACGGCAACATGTATGGTTTATATGTTTACAGTGTAAACATTATCGATTTAACAGCTTCCCTCTTACATCATGGAAGGAAAGGAAGAAGAAACCATGAACCTGCAGCTTATTAATCGGGTTGCCGCTATCCTCTTTGTCATGCCTTCTATCTGGGGAGTTGCGGACCCACTGACAACTAAGCCTACCATTGTCGTTGCCACGGCTCCTGTGATTAAAGAAAAAAGAATTATCCCCATTAAAACCAGTGGTAGGTTAGCTTATAAAAAAGAGACCCGGCTGGCTTTTAAGACCAGCGGCTTAATTAATAGAATTCATGTGGATGAAGGAGAAACTTTCCAGCAAGGTGATACGTTAGCAAGTCTGGATCTTGCTGAAATTAATGCCCAAGTCACTTCAACAGAATCCAATGTAGCAAAAGCCAAGCGTGACTTAATACGATTCACCGATTTATATAAAAAAAATGTCATTCCTTTACAACAACTGCAGGATGCTCAAACTGCCTTACATTTAGCTGAGTCAGAACTGAAAATAGCCACCTTTAATCGTCGTCACTCAATAATTAAAGCGCCATTTAATGGCAAAGTCTTACAGCGTTTCACTGAAGAAAATGAATTAATCAATGCTGGCTCCCCACTTTTCACTGTGGCAAAAAATCAAAACAGCTGGGTGGTTAGAGTAGGGTTAGCAGACCGAGATGTTGTCAAAACATCAGTTCAAGACCCTGTAAAACTAGCATTTGATGCTTACCCGCAAACACTCTTTACTGGAAAAATTACCAAAATTGCAGCGGTGGCTGACCTCAAAACTGGTACTTTTGAAATAGAAGTCAGCTTAAATAATCCACCTTTACCACTTCGTTCAGGCTTTATTGCCCGAGTTGATATTCTACCTAAAAGTACTCAGCCGCTAGCCTTTATTCCCATAGAAGCCATTGTTACTGCTAAGAGCAATCAAGCCATGGTATTTGCTTATGATCAACAAACCAGCCAAGTCAGTCAGCACTGGGTCACCCTAGCTGGCTTATTAAATAAGGAAATGGCCGTTCGAAGTGGATTGGAAAATGTTACAGAAGTAGTAACCGAAGGCGCTAGTTATCTAAAAGACGGTATGACTGTCCAGCGAGTAACAGCCACCAACGCCAATGAGCTAAGACAATATTCAGGCTTATAAAAGCTGTAGGTCACCTTTAATGAAATTACCACACCTTGCCGTTGTTAATTACCAATTCACCTTAATCGTTGTACTGCTTATGGTGGTATTAGGGGTGGTATCACTCAATACCATGCCACGTTCTGAAGACCCTCAGGTAACCATGCCAATGGCTACGGTGTATGCAGTTTATCCCGGCACTACTCCTATTGATATGGAAAAATTAGTGCTTGAACCTATTGAGGAAGCTATTTATGAGCTGGAGGATGTTAAGGTTGTAAAAAGCAAGATAGAAGATGGACTGGTGCTTGCTCATGTAGAGTTTTTAGATATTGAAGACCCAGAAGATTATTACGATGATGTCGTGCAAGCAATGGCATCAATTCGGGACGACTTACCTGATGAGCTACATCGATTGGAAGTACTCAAAGTATCTCCTTCTGATGTCAATATTTTCGTAGTCAGCTTGTTATCAGAAACCGCTTCTTATCGCGAACTAAAACGGTATGGGGAACAGCTTGAACGACAGTTTGAGCGTAGTAACGGCGTTAAACAAGCTGATGTTTGGGCTTACCCTGAACAGCAAGTGCAAGTACGCGCCGACTTAGAAAAAATGCGCGAGCTACAAATATCTTTAGACAATTTACTGGACGCTCTAGAGGCAGCCAGTGTGAATGTACCTGCCGGGCATGTTGACGCAGGGGCCCGCCGCTTTACCGTGCGTACTAGTGGTGACTTTAAAAACCTCCGTGATATTCGCCGCACTACAGTTAAAGCAACGAAAAATCAAATCGTATTTGTTGAAGATATTGCTGAAATCAGTTTTGCCGATGCCGAGCCTACCCACAATGCACGATATAATGGCCAACGAGGTATTTTGATTTCAGTCAAGCAACGAGAGAACACTAATATTTTCTCCGTCATGAAAGGCCTTGATGCCACGTTAACTAATTTCCAGAAAAAATTACCTGCCAATATTAAAGCCGTGGCTATTTTTGACCAGACCAATAGCGTTACCAAAATGATTAATGTCCTAACTGGCAACCTAGTTCAAGGTCTAGTGCTGGTTGGCATCATCGTATTTTTAGTACTTGGTTTTAAACCTAGTCTTGTCGTGGTATTAGCTATCCCCACTTCTATATTGATTGCAATTGGCTTAGTGGATGTGAGTGGCTTCGGACTACAACAAATTACTATTGCAGGTTTAGTGATTGCACTTGGTTTATTAGTCGATAATGCAATTGTTATTATTGAGAATATTGGTCGATTACTAAGACAAAACCAGGCACCTTTCCATGCAGCAGTTTTAGGTACTCAACAAATGAGCAGTGCAGTAGCCAGTGGCACCATTACTACACTGTTAGCTTTTTTGCCCATGCTTATGTTACAAGGCCCTACGGGTCTATTTATTCAGTCTTTACCAGTAACCGTCATTTTAACTTTATCGGTTTCACTCATTATTGCGTTAACACTTACACCTTTATTAGCCAGTCGACTACTAACTAAAAATAACTGTGCTTATGACTTTACCAAGAAACACCTTATTAATAGCCAGAGTGCCAATAATAAATTTTTTACGAAAATCTATCGTGGTATTACGTCAATTAACCCTATTCCAAAATTAATCAACCTGTTAACCCATAATATTTACGGCCCACTACTGCAGTTTTCATTAAAGCTTCCCTGGTTACTATTACTCATTGCCTGCCTGATTTTCGCTGGCAGCTTAACGTTATTCCCTAAAGTAGGCGTTAGCTTATTTCCAAAAGCTGAGAAGCCTCAATTAATGGTAGATATTGATACTCCAGAAGGAACAAGTTTTGATAAAACTCAAGCTATCGCATTAATAGTCGAACAAAAGTTACTATCCCACCCCCAGGTAATAAGTGTGATCACTAATACAGGCAGGGGTAATCCAAAAGTTTATTATAATGTTGACCCTAAACGGGAAACTCCAAATCATGCACAGTTATTCGTACAATTAAAAGATAACGATAAACTGGCTATGCCTGCGTTAGTAACATCATTTCGACAACAATTTCGTGATATCCCTGGCGCTAAAGTTGCTGTTAAAGAATTTATTCAAGGCCCTCCAATTGATGCCCCCATTGCCATCTGGGTAATAGGCGACAATATCAGACAGTTGAAACAGGTATCTACTCAAGTAGAAACAGTCATTAAGCAAACAGCTGGCACTGTAAATGTGCGTAACCCAACGAGCAACTATCGAACGGACCTAAAAGTTAATATCAACCGAGATAAAGCAGGGTTATTAGGTATTCCCCTGATTACCATAGATAAAACAGTACGGGCTTCTTTAGTAGGCACCTCGGTGGGTAATATGAGGGATGAATTAGGTGATGAATATAGTGTGGTAGTCAAGCTTGCTGATGCAGATAAGCCCACTCTAGACGACTTTGACCGGGTAACCGTTACTGGTATGACAGGCAATACCGTGCCATTACGTCATGTGGCAACCCTTGAGCCTGACGAAGGACAAGCTATGTTTCGTCACCTTAACCTAGAGCGCAGCGCACTAATCACCGCAGATGTAAAACATGGTTACCAAGTGGCTGAACTAACTCAAACTATTGCAACAAAGCTAGACCAACTACGCTGGCCTGTCGGCATGAGCTATCAAATTGGTGGCGAAGAGGAAACCCGAGCAGAGTCGTTTGCTGGCATCACCAAAGCACTTATTGTTGCGTTATTGGGTATCTTCGCTGTATTGGTTTTTCAGTTTAAATCCTTGTCTCAACCCCTCATTGTGTTTGCTGCTATTCCTTTTGCCATCATAGGTACACTCATTTGCCTTTATGCCACTGCAAACAGCTTCTCTTTTATGGCTTTTATTGGTTTCAGCTCTCTAGTTGGGATAGTAGTGAATAACTCCATCATTTTAGTCGATTATGCAAACCAGCTTAGAAATGCAGGAAAAAGTGTTATCAGTGCAGCATTTGAAGCAGGCATAACCCGCCTGTCACCTATTTTGCTAACAACACTTACCACTGTTGGCGGGTTACTTCCTTTAACCTTATCCGGCAGTAGCCTGTGGGAGCCCATGGGCTGGACCATCATTGGTGGGCTACTGTCTTCAACTGTTCTGACCTTGTTTGTAGTACCAGTGCTATACGTACTGTTAACACCTAAAAGCAACGCACTGCGTACAGATAAAACGACCTTGGAAGCAAGCCTATTGCCAGAATCTAAGTAAGAATTAACAATTTTAGTAAGCAAGCACTTGATGGTAGACAGCTAAGTCAGCATCAGAAAAACAGCAAAATATAATTTCCTCCAATGACGTTTCTTGCTGTGAAAAGTGCTTAGCTTCTGCTACTGCAATTTCAGTTGCTTGCTCAATAGGGTAGCCATAAACCCCTGTGCTAATGGCTGGAAAGGCTATCGATAACAATTGATGGTCTGCAGCTAGCTTCAGTGAGTTGGCGTAACAATTAGACAGCAACTGAGGCTCATGATTATGGCCACCTCGCCAGATAGGTCCAACTGTATGAATTACATGCTTAGCCAGCAAACGATAGCCCTTAGTAATTTTAGCCTCGCCAGTATCGCAGCCATGTAGCTGCCGACATTCTGCTAACAGCTCAGGCCCAGCAGCTCGATGGATAGCCCCATCAACTCCTCCCCCACCAAGTAAGCTACTATTCGCTGCATTCACGATTGCATCCACAGCAAGCTTAGTAATGTCCCCTTGAATTACTTCTATTTTTGTAGCCATTCGCTTCTACCAATCAAAGTTGTTACTTATAGCATAGAAGATATTGTACTCTTTATGCCGTATAGAAAAACTACTCTTAGAACAACAATATAACGAGCAGTTGGATACTTATAAAAATCAAGTAATGATGCCTTATTCATTTACCCCATACCCGCATTATTTTTCTTCGATGCAGCCCAGTGATTGATAGGGGTTCACTAACATAAAGGGAAGCCAGCATGCTTACCCGTCAACGGTTTCAATTTTACCCACTTGAAAAAAAAATATATAAAATTTACTTGTGATTCTTATCTCATTTGCAACTGGCAGGAAGACATAATTCCTGCTCATAATACTAATCGTTGTTGAGTGGCGACTCATCACAGCTAAAAAACTTAGTAAGTAAATAAACAGAATAATGAGTAGATGCAATAACAAATAAATCTAAAATAATAAGGAGCAATTCATATGCTACCCATACCACCAAGCACAGCATTATCATTGCTTAAAGTAACAGCAAATGTGTTACCAACTGCCGTAAACAGTCTAAAAGATGGCTTTCAACCTGAAGACCTATTAACCATTGGTCATAAAGCTTTTAATAGCACAGCCGATGAGTTTTTAGGACCAGCGGCATCTCCATTAAAAAGCCTGATAAATTTTATTGTGCCTAGTATTCTTGCAAGCCTGAATCAGAATTATCAGTAATAGCGCTTTTGTCAATATTGCTAAACATCAACCTGTCGTTCAATTAATAATAAACTATTGGCATACCCACCAATAGTTTATTTCATTAACCATAGCTTTTATCTTTCAATAAACTCTTTAATATTTACAATAAATTTTTCCGGCCCCTCAAAGTGTGGATAATGACCAGAAAACATGAAAGATTCTGCTATATAGCTGGAAAAGGAGTTAGGTAAATCAAACAAACTTTGTAAGTCTACTTCTAGCTCTTTATAAGTATCTTCTTGAAAAAGCTTCAACAGCAGCAAATCTATCATCATATTGCGGTTGGCTGGTGTCAATAAATCAGGCGACCGTCCCACTAGAATGAGTTTTTTATCTATATCCTTATTTTTCCAATGTATCACCATAACTATGCCCCATAACAGGAACACCACTACACCAGCGCCTTTTACTTTTCATCTTCAGGCTTTTCATATTGAAGTATATCTCCTGGTGTACATTCCAATGCTTCACATAGTGCTTCCAAGGTAGAGAATCTGATACCTTTTGCTCTCCCATTTGCCAACACAGACAGATTTTGTGGTGTTATACCAATTTTCTCGGCTAAATCTTTAGACTTGATTTTTTTCTGGGCTAATAATAGTTGAATTCGGCATTCAATAGGCACATTATTTCTCCACTGAGTCAAATATACTCTTCTAACTCTGATTTAAGTGCACTGCCATGTTTCAGGATATAGACTATGGGCAATATGACAATACCTGCAATTAAGTAAATCTCTGTTGCCATAGGCATAAGATTTATATTTACAGTAAAAGTACTAGTTATATTCAGGGGTTGAAAAACTGCATCTAACAAGAAGTCAATGCCATATGAATAAACAGGGTAAAGCAAACAAAGCCAGCCTATAGCAAAGCTATAGCGAAGGTTAGTTAAATCAAATATTTTTCCATTATAAAACTGAAAAAACACACACATTAACAACATTATCAATATAACCTGATAAAGCAGTTCTAACCCTATAAAGGTCATGACTCTCGTAAAAACCTCTACATTATCACTTGTCTCCTTGTCCAAAACAAACCCTTCACCGCTGACAAACAGGTAAATATTATAGGTAAGAAAAATTAACAAGCTGACGACTGCCATCCCACTCGTTAGCTTTATTTTATTTAGCGAGTTCATATTCATCTCCACACAACATAAAATTATCGTAAAACAATAACAGATTATCGTTTTACGATAATTATTACAATAGCTAATGCCACAATCAAAAAGCTGTGTACACTTACAGCACACTCTGTGCTTTTGCTAAACACTGCCAACAACGGTATAAATCAGGTACAGTTAGTTTGCTTTTGGACTTTTACTAATACCCAATGAAATCACCCCGCACGAAATCTCGTCATGCTCACAACAAAAAGGCTACCAGTTACTTACGTATCATTGGTGGCCAATGGCGTAGTCGTAAACTGACTATTCCTGACTTGCCTGGACTACGGCCCACCACAGACCGGGTACGTGAAACCCTGTTCAACTGGTTAATGCAGACTATTCCTGGTGCGTACTGTTTAGATGCATATAGTGGCACAGGTGCACTTGGGTTAGAGTCGCTATCCCGTGGTGCAAAATTTGTTCAGTTTATTGAAGCCTCATCAGTTGCAGCTCAACAACTAAGTCAGCATTTATCCCAATTGCAGGTCCCTGGAGATGATGCGAACATAACCAATACTGATGCGGTGAAGTGGCTTAGCCAGCCTAGCGACCAGCAGTTTGATGTAGTATTTCTTGATCCTCCTTTTCATCAGGGCCTACTTAACCAAACCTGCCAGTTGCTTGAAACAGGTAACTGGCTTGCTGCTGATGCTTATATCTATGTGGAAGCTGAACAGGACTTAACTACACTTCAAGTGCCGGCCTGTTGGCAGATTCACCGTCAGAAACAAGCAGGACAAGTATGTTTTTACTTGTTTAAGAGACACTTAACAGAGAGTTGAAGGACTTTATGAAAAAAGTTGTAGGCTTAGGCATTGTGGCCATAGCGGTTGCAGGTGCACCTTACCTCACAGGAACCTTGGCAGAAAAGCATTTCAAAGCGGAAATGGAGCATTTACAAAGTTCTTCCACTCTGCAGTCTGTGCCATTTGATTTAAAAATTGATGTTGACTATCAACGCGGTTGGTTTACATCAACTGCCGTAAACACTGTAACAGTAAAGCTGGCAGATCAAGAACCATTCACTTTTCAAGTCAATAACCATATCAGCCATGGCCCTATTTTGCTAAAAGGTCCAAACACCTTTGGTTTAGCGGCAATTGATAGTAAGGTTCCCTTTTCTGAAGAACAACAAGCTGGCATTGCCAAAATTTGGAAAGACAATAAGAACCCAATTCAAGTTCAAAGCCACATTGGCTTTACTGGCAACTCTACAATTGAAGCTTCAGTTGCCGGTTTTACTTTAGACAAAATAGAAGGCAAGCCTTCTGACTCAGTGGCATTTCAGCCAGCTCAAATAACGCTTTCGCTATCTAATAACATGACGCAACTTGTTGCAGACTTCAACTGGGATGGTTTACAAATTAGCTCCAGTGATATGAACATGTTTATTGGCAAAGTGACTGGTCACTCGAAAAAGCAACTGTTACTTGAAGACTTATGGCTAGGTGATGACGAAATCCAATTAAGTGCATTTACCATAAACTCAAATAAATCTGCTAGCAGCCCTCTTGGCAAAGCGCCATCCAACATCACCTTTGAAGGCCTTACTGTAACTGCTCATTCTGAAGCCGATAGTAACAAAATGATCAAAGCTGATACGACACTGGCAGCCCAAAAAGTCGTTGCTGAAAACAAGCCGGTTGCAAATGATATTAAGCTGACCATTGCTTTAGAAAACTTGCCTGCGGAGGCAGTACAGTCAATCACCAAAAAACTTACTGACTTCCAAAAGCAAGCAATGCAAAGTGGTACAGACCAACCAACACCCATGCCTGACTTTGCCGCAATGCAAGATGACTTAAACAAAATTCTGGCTGCAGGCCCTGTTATCAAGATCCCTACTTTGCAGGCAAATACAGAACAAGGCAAAATCGAAGCCGATTTAGAAGCTACTATAAAAGCTGAAAATGCGGCGATGTTACAAAACCCATTGTTACTGATGGGGGCAGTACAAGCTTCTGCAAATGTTAGCGTACCTGCTAAATTAATAGAAAATACCCCATTGGCAGCACAAGTCCCTATCTTTGTTAGTCAAGGGTATATAATTAATGAAAATGATCAATTGAAATCTGCCATTAAATTCCAACAAGGACAGTTAACAATTAATGGCAAACCCATGCAGTAATGTTATCAAGTAGTAGATTTAAACCGGCCTGGTGGTTACCAGGCCCTCACTTACAAACCATCTGGTCGCCCTTGCTGCGACGCCCTTTAGCATTAACCCGACAACGGGAAAGAGTTACCACAACCGATGGTGACTTTATTGACCTAGACTGGTACAACCCACAAAAATGCCATAACCTTGCTTTAATTCTGCATGGTCTAACTGGCAACTCAAACTCACACTATGTTATAGGCTTACAGCAAGCGCTACATAAAATAGGCTGGAATAGCGTCGCGATGAATTTTCGCGGTTGTAGTGGTGAACCTAATTTATTACCAAGAGGCTATCATTCAGGGGACACAAACGACCTGACATTCATTATAAATCACCTAGAACAAAAGACTCCTTACCTGAAAATAGCAGTTATTGGTTTTTCCTTAGGTGGCAATGTACTGCTTAAGTGGTTAGGAGAAGCGCAGCAGAACCGCTCAGTTATTGCGTCAGTAGCTGTTTCTGTTCCCTTTCAATTAGACTTGTGTGCCAAACAAATGAACCAAGGCTTTGCCAAGGTTTATCGAAATTTTTTTTTGCGAGACTTAATCCAATATATTGAAATTAAAAAAAGTTCTTTTATCGCTCAAGGCGCTACAGAATACCACAAAGCATTAAGTACTTTAGGCAATATTAAGCGCTATAAAACATTTTGGGACTTTGACCATAATGTCACTGCACCACTTCATGGATTTAGCGGGGCTGCAGACTATTATCGTCGTTCTAGTAGCAAACACTACTTGTCTGCTATTAACTGCCCTACTTTGATAATACACTCTTTAGATGATCCACTGATCAGTACCGCCTGTTTACCTAAAGAACAAGATCTAAGTGAGTTTACTGAGCTAGAATTAACAACTACTGGTGGCCATGTTGGTTTTATAGGTGGTGAGCACCCTATGAAACCAAACTATTATTTAGAGCAGAGAATCCCACAGTTTCTTGAAGAGTTTTAATTTGTCTCTTGATTAGATAGCTTTCTGCGTACTCGAAGTTATAATCAAACCTTCTTCTTCCTGCCATGCATTACCCATTTTCTTTACTTTCTCTAGCCATTTATCCGCTAATGCCAATCCCTCTTTTAGGTTAACGGTACCCTCATCGGAAATTATTTTTTGCCCCTCCTCACTCAATATAAATTGAACAAGTTTTTTTATGTCCGGGGAGGCATTATTATTTTGAATCGCTATATATAGAGGTCTAAAAAAAGGATAGTTACCTTTCATAATATTTTCTTTAGTAGGAACAAAACCATCAATGCCAATAAATTTTACATCAATTTTTTTAGCAGAACTGATACCATTAATTGCAATTGCACCTTCATGACTCATTGTTGCTTTTTCTAATGGACCGGTAGACTTATACCTATTACCTTTATTTTTAAACTCATAGTCGGGATCATCAAAAATCAATAACCGCGCCATATAACCAACGCCCGACAACTTACCTTTGCGTGTTAATGGAAGAATATCTATGTTAGCTCCTCCCAACTCACTCCAGTTAGTTACCTTGCCATCAAAAACATCCCTTAGATTTTGTACGGTTAAGTTATCTAATTTTTGGCTTTTATTCACCATTATAACTAGAGCATCCCAACCAACCTGGATAAGTTGCAGGTTGTTTTCCTCATCAACTATACCTCCAGATGTAGCTATTCTATGTCGACAAGAAGCACCTATATCTGTCATTCCTTTCGAAGTTAATCTAAGTCCTTTTGTTGCTCCACCGCCAGAAAGCCTGATTTTAATACCAGATTTTTTCTCATATATAGAAGCAATTTTCTCCATATAAGCTTTTTTACTAATACCACACCCTGTGATTGAAATTGTATCTTTAGCCAGTAAATGAATGCTGAAAGTACACATTAGCAATAATGTAAATGCATTAACAAATAAATTTTTCATTTTACAAATCTCATAAACTCGAGCACCTCTCTAAATAGTAGCTAATATATAAGTAGATATAGCTATTTAGTTAACTCTTTTTGAGATAGTAGTTATGGCTGCAAAGATTAAAAGCATCTATTACTATTTTCGTTTTATTAAAAATAGATTCATATCATTTTTTACCTGCCTGATTACTACTTTAATTTTAATAAATGCTTCTGCTACAGAACAACGCCTAACTAGCTCGCTTATTTGGATGGGTTGTGGTGTATCATTAAAAGCCTATATGTCTGAAGTTGCAAAGGCATTTTCAGAAAAAACAGGAATACCTATACGTATGGCTGGCGGTGGCGCCACTAAAGGTATCAGACTAGCAGCAACATCTGTTGCAGATATAGGAGGAACTTGCCGACATAAATTGACCAACTCTAAAGGAAAGGTAATTGACAAAGAAAAGCAAGCTACTTTATTCCCTGTTGCATGGGACGCATTGGTTATTATCATTAACAAAAATAACCCTGTAAAATCCATATCAGAGCAACAGCTAAAGA